>JAHEKB010000118.1 GCA_024638525.1 Bacteroidota bacterium | reverse complement strand
GAATCCACGAAAGAAGAAGAGCTCATTCAAAAAATCTTTGATGAGGCTTCTGATTTTTATGATAGGAAGTCCGCTGCTATTGCTGAACGCGCCTTGCAAGTATTTAAAAACATTCACAAGGAACGCGGGGATGATGTCAAGAATATTTTGGTGCCCTTTTCCGACGGTAAAAAAGGCTTGAACGTAAGCGTCAACCTAAGGAAAGCGTTAGAAACTGAGGGAAAAGAAATAATAAATGCATTTGAGCGCTATGCGGTATTGGCCTCCATTGATGATCATTGGAAAGAGCATTTACGCGCGCTAGACGATCTCAAGCAAACGGCTAACAACGCCAGTTATGAACAAAAAGATCCCCTGTTGATATACAAACTGGAATCATTCAATCTCTTTCAAGCGATGATTCACGAACTAAATGGGGATATCATTTCGTTACTTTTCAAAAGCAATATCCCGGTTCAAAGCTCCAATGATATGCGAGAAGCAAAGGAGAGAAAAAGAGCCGATATGAGCAGGATGCGCACAAGCCGTGCTGGTGAAGCTTTGGTAGAGGGCGGAGCACAAGCTCAGTCCAAACAGCAGGCAGAACCCAAAGAACAAAAAGTACCGGTTAGAAGCGAAAAGAAAGTAGGAAGAAATGATCCTTGTCCCTGTGGTAGTGGAAAGAAATACAAAAAGTGTCATGGTAAAGATGCCTAGAATCATTTATCCATTGTTCATCCTGTTGTTTGGCCTTTTGAGCCATGCTCAGTCCAATATTGAAATTATAATTGACGAAGGCATCAATGAAGAACTGAGAATGAAGAATGCGGGGATTGACACCACCAAAATGGAAGGATTTCGCATTCAAATATTCTTTGGTTCAGATATGCGAGAATCTCAAGCTGCCATGAGTTCATTTAGAGCGCGATTTCCCGAATATCGCACCCAAGTCTACCAACTTTATCAGCAACCGGCGTGGAAAATAAGGGTAGGTAATTTCTACCGTGAAATTGACGCTCAAGAATTGCTCGCTGATTTGAGGCGCTATTATCCAGACGCTTTTGTCGTGAAGGACGAAATTGAGCTTCCTCCACTCCCCTATGAATCTGATTTCCCTTTGGATGAGGAAGCTCCAGAATAGCGGATTTTCATACAAACATATCGGTGATGCTACTTTATAATTCAATAATATTGCACATCAATGAAGCTAAACATCAAGAACGAATTTGGACATCTTGAAGCCGTTGTCTTAGGCACCGCAGAAAGCTGTGGAGGAAGACCGCATTTGGAAGAAACCTATGATCCTAAAACCAGAGAACATCTGAGAAAAGGGGTGTATCCATACGACAGCAACATGATGAAAGAGTTGGATGTTTTTGTTGGAGTCTTGGAGAAATACGGGGTGGAAGTTTTACGACCTGAAACCATAGAAGATCTAAATCAGATCTTTTCAAGAGATCTCGGCTTTGTAATTGATGACAAGATGATCGTTCCAGAGATCATTCGCGAAAGGGAAAAAGAACAAGCGGGAATTCAGCACATTATTGATATGGTCGAAAAATCTTCCGTTCTGTACGCACCGGCAGGGGTTAGAATTGAAGGAGGTGATGTCATCGTTCACGACAATTATATTTTAATGGGTTATGCCAATGAGGAGGACTTCTATCAATATAAAACTGCTAGAACCAATATAGCAGGTCTTGAATTCATTCGATCACAATTCCCAGACAGAGAAATTTTCGAATTTGAATTGAACAAATCCGACTATGAACCCAGGGAAAATGCTCTTCACTTGGATTGTTGTTTCCAGCCTCTAGGTCTAGGTCATGCCCTAATCTTCGAAGACGGATTTCGCAATTACGAGGACTTGGAAAAAATCAGATCCATTTTTGGCGATAATTTGATTAAAATAAGCCGTAAAGAAATGTATCTAATGGGTTGCAATCTTTTCAGCATTGCTCCAGATGTCGTTGTAAGTGAAAGAGGGTTTATCAGAATCAATGATAAATTAAGAGCTCTGGGCTATAAGGTTGAAGAAATACCCTACTACCAAATCTCCAAATTGGAAGGCCTTTTGAGGTGTTCTACATACCCATTGAGAAGAAATGGCTAATATTCCAAGAAAGGTGCTCATGGTAAGGCCAGCTGCCTTTGCCTTCAATCCACAAACCGCCGTAAGCAACGCATTTCAGCACCAAGTCAAAGGGTTCAATTCTCGACAAATACAAGACATTGCGCTGCTGGAATTTGATCATATGGTTGATTTGTTGCAGTCAGTGGGTATAGAAGTATTTATTGAGCAGGATCAGGAAGGTGATGATACACCGGATTCCATTTTTCCCAATAATTGGTTCTCTACTTTCGATTCAAAATTCTTGCTCTTTCCCATGTTCAGCGAGAATCGCCGCAGAGAACGCAAGGCGCCCATGGTTAAAAACATTGCTGGCATCACAGGCATAGCACCCAACGATTCACTCTTAGCCGCAGAAGAAGATGGGGCTATTTTAGAAGGAACGGGTAGTATGGTCTGCGATCACAAGAACAAAATAGCCTATGCAGCGATTTCACAAAGAACCACGCATGCGGCTCTGGACCACTTTGAAGAAATCAGCGGGTACAGTACAATTCGTTTCAGAGCCTTGGGACCTGACGACACAGCCATTTATCACACAAATGTGATGATGTGCATTGCAGATGAATTTGCTGTTATAGGATTAAACAGCATTATAGATAAAGATCGCGATAGGGTGAGAACTTCATTGGAGAGGTCCAATTTGAAAGTAATTGCCTTGGACAATCGACAGCTATTTGAGCACTTTGCAGGCAATATGCTGCAATTGCAGAACGAAGAAGGAGAAAAGTTCTTGGTGATGTCCGCAGAGGCATTATCTTGCTTGAACTCTAACCAATTAGAAATTATTAAAAGCCATAAGAATAGCATTCTTGCCCCTCCTATTCACATGATTGAAAAAATCGGTGGAGGAAGCGTTCGATGTATGATGGCTGAAATCTTTACATGAGCAGAACCGTTGAAACAATAATATCCCCTTCCCTCTTTTCTCAAATTGAGTACTTGGATCAAAAAATCGTAGTTGTTATCGATGTATTGCGAGCTACGTCAACACTCTGCACCATTTTGGCCAATGGAGCAAGTTCCGTTATGACCGTTGGAGATATTGAGCATGCCAAGGCTTTGAAAGATGAGGGTTATTTGGTTGGAGGTGAAAGAGGTGGAATGACCGTTGATGGATTCAATTTTGGAAATTCGCCCTTGGAATACACCGAAAAACTAGTTGCGGATAAAGACTTGGTGCTAACCACGACCAACGGAACCAAATGTATTGATATGGCAAAGGGAGCAAAAGAACTCCTAATAGGAAGTTTCCTCAATCTCTCAAGCATTTGTGATCACATTGATGATATGGAGTCAAATGTGGTGCTCTTGTGCGCCGGATGGAAAGACCGTGTGAATTTGGAAGACAGTTTACTGGCCGGTGCTATTTGTCATGAACTCAACGGTGACTATGAATTTGACGATGCCTCACTCCTATGTCAATCTTCATATTTTATAGCTGAAGACGACCTATTCAGACATATGCAGCAATCCAGTCATTTTCAACGCCTATCGGGCCATGGCTTGGACAAAGACATTGAATACTGCTGTCAAATCGATGTATTATCGGTGTTACCGGTGCTGAAAAATTCTAGGATTGTTAATTACTGACTTGGGCTCTATATGCTTTGATCAATAGTGCTCCCAGGTTTTTATGTGGTGGGATATAGTCTTTGAATCGCAAGTCTGCCGTCGATCCATTGCCAAGCGCCCTGTCAACTTGTTCCCACAAGATTTCCCACTCGATATCCTTTCCCTGCCTTATGGTCTCATTTAGTTTATAGCACAATTTATTATTGACCCACATGGTTCCAATCTGCTTGCTCGAAATTATCTGTGCAGAGGGCGAGTAGTGCAGCACTTGATTTATATTGTTGTAGCCACCGCATGAACCTAAAAAAACGATCTCTGCGCTGGGTGTTAAGGATTCAATGGCCGTGTTTGCGAAATAGGAATGCCCCCTGTGCACCACCACATCCGGCCAGCGCTTGCTGCTAGTGAACAGCTCTTTGATGGCAGCTTGTCCGGCATATTCATGACTTGGCTTATTGACATAAATCTCCACCTCTTTACCACTGCGGGACTTAATGATGATATAGCTGATCTTGTCAACCACAGTCCAGTTTGCCGTTCTAAAGGTCTGTACAAAGGTTGAATAAGAGCTTCTACCATCCGGATCATCAAAAAAGAAGTGCTGCTGTATGTGTTTACCATCCTTGAAAATTCTTTCCGATGGCAGAGTGGTTAGTTTGTAGTTGCTCTGATCCAAATTGGGCAAACCTAAATTTTGACCTTCGCCCATTTCAAGCACTGCGATCAACAGTCCATATAGTGTCGCTGCTGAATGATTCTTAAAGCGAATTTCCTGGTAGTATCTTATCAGCGACTCTTCTAAAAGCATTCTGTTCTCTTGCTTCTTCATACTGCCATAGGTATCTGCTATTGCTACGGCGCTTTTTAAGTTGTCGTTGGCGTTCTCTAGACCTTCTACCAAACGCTTAAAGAGCATGCGTTTTTCAAATTCTGACATCATAGCCAAGAAATCAGACAATACATTATAGCCTGCGCACATCTTGATAAAAGTCCTAAATCGGTGGAATTCCATGTGATGAAGAAATTCGTAACTGCTTTCTTCACGCATCTTCTTCTTCATCCGCTTGTACATCCCCAAAAAGGTTGATGTGAAGATCTCGTCCTCACTATAGACCATCAGATTATACATCTCATAGGCATTGTACTGACTCAATGAAGAAAAGCGAACCGCATCTGACGCATCATGCAGCTCATTGACCAAGCGTATTCTTTTCAGGGATTGAATTCTAAGTTCTTCTCTGACCGAATGGTCACCCAACAGATCTTTTTCAGTGCTGATATTTAAGAGCTTCTGAAACAATGCTTCGTCATCCTCAGATATCTCATGTGCCTGATACACACTCAAACGCCCCTTGTGAACCTCATTGAGAAGTATCGCACTTCGTGAAGCAGAACTCTGTAGCTTAACCATTTTATACAAGGTCATGGTAACAGGATCAGTGCTAATCTTCACCCTTTTTTGAACGGCATTGCTTGAGTACAAATAAGTTCTGAGCTTCATTGGAGCATGGGCAGAGACAGAGGCAATCACCTTTGCCGCCAATTTCCGATCACTGATTTCCCTAAAATGCCTCAGAAGTTCAGCGGGTTCAGTTCTAGAAGCGGCGAGCAAAACAGGTTCCGCTACGCTCTTGTCAATATAAAACGGGATCAGATTGAGCGAACTAAAAACATTGCTCTTTAAAATTTCTTCCAATTTCTTTGGGTCGCGCACGGTCTGCACCTTACGCATGAGCTTAAAGATGGACCCATATCGTGTATAAAAGTGAACGTTCTTCTCATTCACTTCCCGGTAGACCTCTATCAACCTATTTAACTGTCTCAGTTTATTCCTTGAAGGTTGCCCACTATTGACAATGCGTTCTAAGATTATATTGCCCTCTTCTAGATAAATGGCGCTGGCTTCTTCAGATTGTATATTGCTTTTGAGACTTACAATGCCGTCTAGGGCCCCATCGATTCTATCTAGGCGTTCTTGCTCATGCTTGACTTCGCTTGCTTTATCACCAATGACATCTATACCTATACCGCTGTTTAAAGAACGTTCCACTTCGAGTTGTGCAAAGACCATTGTCGACGGAAGCAGGAGTGAAAGAATCAGAAAGTTCTTAATCATTTTCATTGATCTTGTTGTAGAGTTCCCAAAGAGCAATTCCAGTTGAAACAGAAACATTAAAAGAATGCTTTGTGCCAAACTGTGGAATCTCAATGGTTCCTCTGCAAAAGTCAAGCAAATCTGGTGCCACCCCATCCACTTCATTTCCCACTATTAACGCCAACGGCAAAGAAGTGTGCTGAAAATTCCTCAATGAAGTACTCTGGGTGGTTTGTTCTAAGGCGTAAATCTCGTAATCGGTTAAAGACTGAAGAGCTTCTGCGGTGTTTTCGAAATATTCCCAGTCTACGCTTTCTTCAGCGCCGAGGGCGGTCTTCCGAATTTCGCGGTGTGGTGGATGGGCGGTAATGCCACACAGAAGAATTTTTTCTAGCCGGAATGCATCAGCTGAGCGAAAAATAGAGCCCACATTATGCATACTCCTCACATTGTCTAAAACCAATGTTATCGGGCTTTTGCTTTCTTTCTTAAACTTTTCAACACTCAATCTATTGAGTTCCTCATTTCTTAACTTGCGACTTGTCATTTTAAAGGATTGGGAGCAAAAGTAAAGAAGGCGAAAGAAACCCCTTTAATGAAGCAATACGCCCAGATCAAGGCGGAATACCCTGGAGCGCTTCTATTATTCAGAGTGGGTGATTTTTACGAGACATTTGGAGAAGATGCCGTCAAAGCTTCGGGCATTCTAGACATTGTATTGACCAAGCGTTCCAATGGAAGTGCCAGTGCAGTGGAATTGGCCGGATTTCCACATCACGCCCTTGACACCTACTTGCCTAAATTGATAAGAGCTGGAGAACGAGTGGCGATTTGCGACCAGTTGGAGGATCCCAAAAAGACCAAGAAAATTGTGAAACGAGGGGTGACTGAATTGGTAACTCCTGGAGTTTCAGCCAATGATAAGACCCTCGACGCAAAATCCAACAACTATTTAGCTGCAGTATTTGAGCAGAAATCCAGAATAGGTGTGGCATTTGTTGACCTATCTACAGGAGAATTCACCTTGGCAGAGGGATCGGCTGATTATGCAGAGCGATTGATCAAATCCATCCAGCCGGCTGAGATAATACATTCTAAGGCCTATAAAGAAAAGTTCAATCGATATTTTGGCAATGAATTTTACTCCTATGCATTAGACAAGTGGTTTTTTGAAGATGACTTTGCCCAAGATCAATTATCTAAGCACTTCAAAGTCAAAGGATTAAAGGGGTTTGGTGTTAGCGATATGCCCTTGGCTATCATTGCTGCTGGAAGTATTATACACTATCTCAAACAAAGCCAGCATACGGATCTTGATCACATCAACTCCCTAAAGAGATTGGATCAATCATCGCATGTTTGGATAGATTCCTTCACTGCCAGAAATCTTGAATTATTGCAATCCAATCACCAGAATGGTAAATCACTCATTTCAGTGATTGACCACAGCAAAA
>JAHEKB010000117.1:6410-7255 GCA_024638525.1 Bacteroidota bacterium | reverse complement strand
GAACTGTTTTGAGATTTGAGATCGTCGGCAAGCCTATGATAGTCACCATCACCTGCTGAAATATAGTTTTCTAATAGTACACTCGCTCGTTCTATATGGGGTCTCATTTCGGCATTGACTTCCCATTTTTCTCCATCGTTTAACTGAATATCCGTCTCATTTCTGCCTGCATTGCACGCAAGCAAAGACAAGATCAATGCATAGTAAAAGGTTTTCATATCTGTATCAATTGTTCAACGCAACAACGCAATTAGACCTACTAAGATATTGGATAATCGGGATAGATTATAATTAAATCAGTGAGCAAGCGCTCATCCGACGCAACGGACCCCATATAACCCGCATTGCACAAAAATGATTAGTATATTTACCCTTCAATGGCTTACTCCTCTCACCAACCTATGATGCACTCTTCGATCGACATTTAATCACCTTTGATGAGCAAGGGAAAATCATATTATCTAATGCCATAGAGCAACAAGCATATCAAAAAATTGCCGTCACTGGCCAAGAGCGGATTTCAAATCTTTCAGAGAACAACAAACTCTACTTAAGCAGGCACAACGAAAAGCTTCAATTAATTTAAAATAGTACTTGCCAGAATTGCTATTTGGTTCCGGCTTCCGATACTTACTCCGATACCCCTGCAAAAGAAACCCCAGTCAACTTATGCATATCCCAACTAGTTGTACTCAAATCACCAAAGCGAAATTTGTTGGTGTGGTCATAGCCGCAAGCTCGGGCGATGACTTTGATGAGTTCTGTGCTTGCCTCGAGAAAGTTTTTCAACTGCTTGGCAGATTCATCAATGATCAATCGCTTTCTCAAACCCTCTTTTTGTGTAG
>JAHEKB010000117.1:2536-6400 GCA_024638525.1 Bacteroidota bacterium | reverse complement strand
TGGAATCACAGGCTCTCATGCCCAGACATCCAATGGCTTGTATTGCTGAATTTGCAACCGCAATGGCATCAGCTCCCATCATCATGGCCTTGGCAAAGTCCTCGGCTATACGAAGACCTCCTGTAATAATAAGGCTAACATCATGTGCTCCTTTTTTATCCAAATGCTTACGGGCTCTTGCCAGAGCAGGAATTGTCGGGACATTAATATTGTCTCTCAAAATCTTGGGAGCAGAACCGGTTCCACCGCCTCTTCCATCTAGGATGATGTAGTCCACGCCAACCTCCAATGCAAAGTCGATATCTGCTTCAATATGGCTTGCGGCAATTTTAAAACCAATGGGAATACCTCCGGTTTTTTCCCTGACTTGGTTTGCAAATTCTTTAAAATCTTCAACCGTTTTAAGATCTGGAAAGGCTGCAGGAGATATGGCTGTTTCACCTTCTTCTAGCCCTCGCACCTCAGCAATTTCTGCATTGACTTTTTGGCCAGGTAAATGACCACCGGTTCCTGTTTTTGCACCTTGTCCTCCTTTGAAATGGAAGGCCTGAGCCTTGGCTACCTTGTCCCATGAAAATCCAAATTTGCCTGAAGCCAGTTCATAGAAATAACGGGAATTGCTCTCCTGTTCTTCTGGCAACATGCCGCCTTCACCACTACAGATGCCAGTATTGGCCATTTCTGCACCTTTGGCCAGCGCCACCTTAGCTTCACTTGACAGTGCTCCAAAACTCATGTCAGAAACAAATATGGGGATGCCTAATTTCAGTGGTTTTTTGGCGGCTTTTCCTATGACAACATCAGTGCCTACTTCATCTTCATCCATCAAGGGTCTAGATGCCAATTGTGCAGGCAGGAATTGAATACCTTCCCATTTTGGCAAGCTATTTCTGTCCACTCCCATGGCTGCGGAAGGCCCGTGATGTCCAACCTTTTTCAAACCGTGCTGCGCCAACTGTTTGATATATCCGGTATAAGGTTCTGTACCTTCAGGATTAGTATCAGCGTATTGACCCAAGTATTGATCTCTTTTAAAGGGTTGAGGATGGTCTTTCAGATACTGATCGATTTCCTCCTCATCTACCCAGACAAAATCATCTTTAACCTCAGCACTGAATTTGTGAAGCACCTCTGAATTGTCGTATTCTGATACCCCAGTGTCTATGCGATAATCCCAACCATGCAGGCCACAAATCAGATTGTCACCTTGCACAAAGCCGTCAGACATCAAAGCGCCCCTATGCAGGCATCGCCCGTATAATACCGAAACATTGTCATCATATCGCGTAACAACTAAATCCAGTCCATTATGTTGAAAATGAGCGGGTTGACGGTCTTCTAATTCCGAGAATTTCAGTGCTTTGATCATAGGTTTATTGGTTAGGAGCTTAAAAAGCTCAATATACGAACATGAGAGAAAAAGAATGGTTTGGACACGGGAACAGGAACGGTTTACAGGAACAGTTTACGGGAACGGGTCCTTCTCCGCTACCATCCTTCGCCTAAGCTACGGATGATACAAATAGGACCAAAACGATCAAGTCTAGATTGACGACCAAGCCTTCGAAAATGCGACGAACAAAACGAAGCCTTAGTAAGACCGAGAAGCTCCAGAGGAACCGGAGGAGATCACTCGGCCCCACTTGGGCTTTGTAAAGTGAGTGCATTGAGTTGGCGCAGGTCTTGATTTTTTGGTCCTTTTTCATCAAGGGAAAAGGACTAGGCCCCCACGGCCATGAGTGGTCGCCCGTCCGGCGGTGAGGACATACCTCAAAAGGAAAAAGTTAAATTCATCTCCTTTATCTCATCCTCCAAGGAACGCTCGGGTAATGTAATGTGTCTAAAGAGTTTGCAAGGCAGTGCAGTATTTACATGCTCTAACTTAGCATCTTGGTTCAGTTGGATCACATCGATGTCAGGGTAAATGCGCATGACTTGTTCGAGCACTTGGTTGATGTTCAAATTGTGCTCAGCCACATTATAAGTTCCCGCTGGTACATCCTTCAACAGAACCTGATTGATTACATGAGCTAATTTATCGATGTGGATGAATGCTCGGGATTGTTCACCATCACTCACCTTATTCACTTTGTTAAAATAGTGCGCTTCGAACATGAATCGGTTGATGACCGAGTCAATGCGCATGGCAGGAGAATAACCATAGACATTGGCAGAACGAAGATTGTAGCACTCTACCTTGTTAAGGCGCTTTACATGCTTCTCTCCCTTGAGTTTTGACAGACCGTAATAGGTAATGGGTTCAGGCACACTTTCTTCATCAAATTCTTTCTCACTCGTTCCGTAGATGACGATAGTACTTAGATAAATGAAGCGTTTGACCTCGCTTTGTTCTACGGCATCTACCAATGAACTGGTCCCCCAATTGTTCACTTGATCAAAGACGTGGAGTTGTACGTCTGTAAAAGGTTGGGTAATCTTTGAAGCCAAATGGATCACTGTATCCACTCCTTTGAGTGCCGTCCTCAATGTTCGACCATCCAGTATGTCTCCTTTGATGAATCTGACCTTCAGACCTTCTACCTTATGCCTAAACAATATGTTGGCATCCTGATTGGCCAGATTGTCGTAAATGATCAATTCTTCGATCTCTTTATTGTGCTTGGCCAAATAAGGAATGAGGTAAGCACCAATATAGCCGCAACCTCCTGTGATCAGTATTCTCATTTTTTAACTAGGTCTATATGCAGGCCGCATTCGTCTTTTTTCGTACCACTCCATCGGCCACTTCTGCCCTCATCTAGAAATTTACTTGTGCAGGGTTCGCAGCCAATGCTCAAATAGCCCTCTGATTCCAGTGGATGAGCTGGTAAATCATGTTTCATGCGGTATTCGTAAATATCTTTGGAACTCCAGTCTAAAATGGGATGGTATCGCTGGCTATTGTGCTTGCCTTCCTCAAAGCGGTCTAGATTGGCTCTGTGAGAATTCTGGTCTGCTCTGACCCCTGCTATCCAGATATCGTGCTCCATGAGAACAGCTTCCATGGGCATGACCTTGTTCAAGTGGCAGCAGTAATTGGTGTCACTGGAAAAATAGAACCTACCGTATTCGTCTTTCTGATGAATTTTCTCAATGTCTGAACTCAAATCGATAAGGTTCAACCCGAGTTTATTTGACACATCCTTTCTGAACTGCATGGTCTCAGCAAAGTGGAAACCGGTATTCAAGAAATAGACAGGTATACTTCGATCTACCTCTGAAATGAGATGCAATAGGGGAATGCTATGGGTCTGAAAAGATGAAGAAGTGAATAGGGATTTGCCATTCTTGAGCAATCCTTGCAATTCCCCCTTAATGCGATTGATTTTTTCGGTCAGAAGCAAGGCTCAAAGTTAAGCATTTTGTATTGTCCGTTTGGGTGGGGCATCACAGCCCTTTCTACATTCAGACTTGCTGATCGCTCAATTCTGATACAAATTGTATGAATTGATCCAAGTCTCTTTTTACCGTGGGGATTCCCACCGATACCCTAGTAGCTCCTCGCATTTTATTCAGAAAATTGATCATATCTTTATAATCTCCACTTTCGTGTGTGCTGAAATACCCGGATAACTCATCTGTGGTCAAACAGTTGTTAATCTCATCCAGTCCAGGATTGCAGAAGCAGCCAGATCGGAGCGATATTCCCCTTTTATTGGCCAGGGATTCAATAAACTCAAAGGGGATCTTTTGACCGTCTGGATTAAAGAAACACATGATCATGGTTCCCCCTGTTTCTTTGCGCAAGGGGTCGCCGAAAATCTCCAATTGATGTTGACCGTTGCCGTGTTTTAACACAATGAGTCTTTGGTAGAGATAATTGGACAGATCGTTGACCCTTTCGTTAATCTTCTGCATCCCAAT
>JAHEKB010000117.1:0-2526 GCA_024638525.1 Bacteroidota bacterium | reverse complement strand
CTGTAATTGCAGGGATTCCCAGGTAATTTATAGTGCCATTTTCAAAGCGCTCGTGATCATTAACCAAGTAATGATAAGGGGTGATCGCTGAAGCTAAACTCACCGTTCCACCGGCAAACCATTTCTTTTCCAATTTACTATATGAATCTTTACGCACCAGCAAACAGCCCACACCCGTTGGATAACCAAATATTTTATAGAAAGATACGGAGACGAAATTCGGTTGATGGGCTTTGAGATCAAGTACATTAGTGGGTACATAAGCGGCTGCATCGAGCAAGACATCCCATCCCCGTTTTTGTGCTTTGTCTATCCACGAAAGCGAGTGTTTTCTCCCTGAAACATTGGATTGTGCCGGAAAAGCAAAAAGCTTGTTCTCAGCATTTGAATCGCTGAGTTGCTTTTCTAATTTCTCCGCCGGAATACTGAGATCCTCTACTTTGATAGGTGCCAGATCATGCTGTCCTCCCGCTCTGCGGCAGTATTCTCTTATTCCATTGACTGAGTTGTGGTTATCCGCCAACAATAAGAGGTGACTATTGGAACCAAATGGGTAACACTCCCCTACTATTTTGAGGGCTCCTGAGGCATTGGATGTAAAGATGCAGAAGTAATCCTCAGCATTGAAGAATTCCAAGACTCTATGCCTAGCTGCTTTTACTAATCCAGAGGAGAGAACTGAAGTGGGATTGCTGGAGTGAGGATTTCCATAGGTATTGTTTTCTAAGCGCTCAAAGTGAGTATTCAACTGAGACTTAGCGTAGAGATTTCCACCGGTATAGTCCAGATAACAATGACTCAGTTTATCCAAGCGATCATACTCTGATGCTCTAAGTTTTTCAAAAAAAGCATCATGAGCCAGAGTTTCTGATACCAGGTCAGTTTGAGGTTGTTTTGGGAACGGCCATTTCATGAGTAGGGACAATCATTATTAAGTAGAATCAAAGATACATAAGACGGGACATTGCGCAATCCACGAAATAAACTTTCAGTCAAATACCCAGCCCCATTCAGATAATTAGATCGGATGACTGTGAAACCGATGGTTTTGTCTGCTAGGTTCCTTCATAATCAGCACAATATTGCTGTGTCTACTGACATCGTTTACCCTGTGTTCATGGACATGAATCATACTGCCGTCTTCATGAGCGTGTTAATGGAAGACCTCTTCATTGCCGTTGGAGGCAATAACTGCGCCCAACGCATAAGCTTGCATCTCAGAATTGGCTTTGATCATAGCATTGTTGAATACGGTATCTCCTTTTCCGAACATGGCTAAAGTTTCAGATTCACTCAGTTTGAAAAGCTGTGCATTAATCCCAGTTTAAAGGGTGCTTTCTTTGGTTCAAGAAGCTATTTTTGCCGCCGCAATGAACATTCACGAATACCAAGCAAAACAAATCCTTAAGAGTTATGGAGTTTCCATACAAGAAGGAATAGTGATAGATCAGAAAGAAGACGCGTTAAAGGCAAGTAAAGAACTCAAAGCGAAGACCGGCACGGACTGGGTAGTAGTCAAAGCTCAGATACATGCTGGAGGACGCGGAAAAGGCGGTGGAGTAAAACTTGCCAAAAGCGATGAAGAACTACAAGAAGTGGTGAATGACATTTTGGGTATGCAATTGGTTACTCCTCAAACCAGTGCAGAAGGCAAGAAAGTAAATAAGGTGCTATTGACTCAAGACGTTTATTATCCGGGGGCCAATGAGCCCAAAGAATACTATATGAGTGTCTTGCTGGATAGATCAAAACAGCAAAATGTAATCATTTATACCACTGAGGGCGGAATGGATATTGAAGAGGTAGCTGAGACCCATCCTGAAAAGATACACAGGGAATGGGTGGATCCCACAACGGGATTACTTCCTTTCCAAGCCAGAAAAATTGCCTTTAATCTCGGCTTGAGGGGTGATGCGTTCAAAGGGATGGTGAAATTTGTGAATGCGCTCTACAAAGCCTACACCGGCATAGATGCTTCACTGTTTGAAATTAATCCGGTTCTCAAGACATCCGATGATAAAATCATAGCGGTTGATTCCAAAGTAACCCTAGACGACAACGCCTTATACAGACATAAAGACTACGCTGAACTCCGGGATGAGAGTGAAGAGGATCCCACAGAAGTAGAAGCCAAGAAACACGGTCTGAACTTTATTAAATTAGACGGTAATGTTGGCTGTATGGTCAACGGTGCCGGTCTGGCTATGGCTACCATGGACATTATCAAACTGAGTGGAGGTGAGCCTGCCAACTTCCTCGATGTGGGAGGAGGAGCAAATCCAACCACTGTTGAAGCCGGCTTTCGCATCATACTGAAAGACCCAAATGTCAAGGCAATATTGATTAATATTTTCGGTGGTATAGTGCGTTGCGACAGGGTAGCCAACGGAGTGGTTGAGGCCTATAAGAACTTCGGTGAGATTCCAGTGCCTATCATCGTTCGTTTACAGGGAACCAATGCTGAAGAAGCCAAAAAGATTATTGATGAGAGTGGACTTAAAGTACAGTCGGCCATCATACTTCAAG
>JAHEKB010000116.1:1135-7277 GCA_024638525.1 Bacteroidota bacterium | reverse complement strand
AGGCCAATTATTACTACGGTTATCAGTGCTACATTTTAAAGGATTATGAATGCGCTTTGACAACTTTTCAAAAGATTGGTGACAAGGGCCCCAAAACCATGAAGTTGTACATGGCTCAGATCTACTATGAACAAGAACAGTATGACAAGTCATTTGAGTTGGTGCAAAGCCTGGAAATTGCCAGTAAACAGGATGAAATCCATTTGCTCAGAGGTAAAATACATTATCAATTGGGAAATCACAGTTTGGCACTTTCGCACTTTAAAAAGTACAAAGGAGTAGTTAAAGAATTATATCCAGATGAGATTTACCAATTTGCTCATGCCTATTTCCTCAACGATGAACTGGAAATTTCGAGCAAATACTATTTAATGATTTCCAATCTGGAAAATGCGATTGGACAGGCATCTAATTATTTCTTGGGGGTATCGGACGTTCAACTTGACCGAAAGAACAGAGCCCTCAACGCTTTCGCTGAGGCTCGCAGAAAAGATTTTGACCCGATAATCAGCGAACTAGCTGCTTTTAACTACGCTAAGCTCGCAGCTGAACTGAAGAAGAACAATATCGCGATCAGTGCAATTCAACAGTTCTTAAGAGATTATCCCGACAGCGAGTACAATAGTGAAGCTCAAGCTATCATGGCAAATATCTACTTGAGTACAAAGAACTATCGGGCCGCTATAGAAGTTTTGGAGAAGATCCCTCAAATGGACAAACAAACCAAGGCTGCTTATCAAGTGCTCACCTACCATAGAGCTGAAGAACTTTACCTCAACCAGGAGTATCAAAATGCCCATGCACTGTTTGTGAAATCACTAAAATATCCAATGGACAAACAACTGGAGGCCGAGGCGTATTTCTGGCTTGGAGAGATTGCATACAAGCTGACAGATTTTGATGAAAGTATACAACAGCTAAATCGATTTGTAAGCAATTCCGGTTCGAGATTAAGTGATGAACGAAATTATGCTTACTACAGCTTGGGATATAATTATTTTAAGAAGAAGGAATATGGGAAAGCACAGAATTACTTCAGCCAATTCAAAAAGAAAGAAAGCCTAAACTCAGAAAATAGAAGCATATATCTCGATAATTCATTGAGGTTAGCGGATTGCTATTTCCTCAACCGCCAATACGAGAGCGCAATTAGCGAATATCAGATTAAGATCAACAAGGACTATAAGGCGGCCGATTATGCCATTTTTCAGCAAGGTATGCTGTATGGTTTGATTGGTAAACAGGATTCCAAAATCAATACATTGAGAAAAATTCAAAAGGATTTTTCTTCTTCTGTTTATGCAGACGATGCCCTCTTTCAAATTGGTAGAGAATACATGGAAATGGAAAATTACAGCATGGCCGAGAATATGTTCAAAATGCTCATTTCCCAGCACGATTACTCCAACTACCTGGCTCCTAGTTATTTAAAGCTAGGTCTTATTCACTACAATCAGAGCGAAGACGACAAGGCCATGAGTTACTATAAAACAGTAGTAGAACGTTTCCCAAAGACTGGCTATGCCAATGAAGCCTTGAGCTTTATTGAGATCATTTATCTTAAACAAGGCAAGGGGGAAGAATGGATAGCCTATGCCAACAGTGTAGATGCGGATGTCAGAGTATCTAATCAAGATTCCATTATCTATGAAAGCGCCATGGTAAAATACCGCAAAGGTGACTGCCAAGGAGCAACTAAAGACTTTAACACCTATATAGATAAGTTTGGCAACAACGGATACTTCATTGTGGCCGTCAACTATTATAAAGCAGAATGCGATTATTATAATAACAGGGTTGATCAATCTCTGAAACACTACGAATTTGTGACGCAGCAAAGGAGAAATGAGTATAGTGAAAAAGCCAATTTAAGGTTGGCAACTACCTATTATAAGCGTGAAAATTACAGGAATAGTCTCAAGTTCTATGAGCAATTAGAACCCCTGGCTTCTAACCGCACAAATTTCATTGAAGCGCTAATGGGACAAATGAGGTGTCACTATTTGCTTAAGAATTACGAGGATTCTAAAGACAAAGCAATTGAGATACTTCCTCTGGAAAATGTTCCTAAGGAAGAACTGGTAGAAGCAAATATGACACTGGGTCGCATACAGCTTTTGGATGAAAACTACAGAACTGCTCAGTATCATTTTGCCTATGTAATTAAAGAAAGTAGGAATGTGGTTACCGCGGAAGCCATATACCATACTGCTCAGATTCAATACAGACAAGACGACCTGGACAGTGCAAGAAGTAATATCTATAAACTAAATGAAGACTTCTCTGCATACGAATATTGGGTGGTGAAAGGTTTTATTCTATTGAGCGATATTTATGTTAAAGAAGAGGATTATTTTCAAGCGAAAGCCACACTTCAGAGCATCTTGGATAATTATACCAAAGAAGATGATGGCATTTTGGACATTTGCAGAATGAAACTGAAGGAAATTGAGGATTAAAGTGACTGCATGCGGTTATCCCGGAATTCCTTATACAGGCTTCTGGCAATTCCGTCTGAAAGTCCCACTTTCGGGACATAGATTTCTTCAGAGTCCATAATACTAGCAACCTTGAGAAAAATGTCAGCGGCAGGAACAATTACATCTGCTCTATCCGGATTCAAAATGTATCGCACAATTCTCTCATCTACCTCTAAACCTTTCATCTCGTCATTAAAATTGAGAAGGTCATCAGTCAGTATGTGAAAGTCAGTATTCTTTTGACGCAATAGTTTAAGCAGTTTATTTATATTACCTCCAGACCCAATCACTGGGGTTTGGCTTCTGTCAAGACCATTGCTATGGAACCAGTTGGAGAACTCTTGCCATAATTCGTTCGCCACTTCGTCATAAAGCATGCGGATGGTCCCTATCTTTAAGGAAATTGAAGAGTGTTTATGCCCATCTTTAATATACGTCATTTCTGTACTACCCCCGCCCACATCAACAAATACAGCATGCTTGAATTTGGGTAAAGGATCGGGCATGAACTCTGTGGAAATGGTGGTTGCCTCTACATCGCCAGACACAATCTCCAAGTCTAGTTCTGAATACCCTTTGATTTCTTTGAGAATTTCACCACTGTTCTTGGCTTCTCTCATCGCACTGGTAGCGTAAGCTCTATAAGCTTGCACTTGATGAACTTCCATCAAATGCCTAAATGACCTCATGGTTTTGACCAATTGGTCCCGCTTCTTATCCGAAATAAGTCCATAGCGGAATGCATCTGCCCCTAGCCTTATAGGAACCCTAACTAAGGACAATTTTCTAAATACTGGCCCGTCTGGTGTTTCAAATACATTGGTAAACAATAGCCTAACAGCATTTGAACCTACATCTATGGAAGCAAATTTGAGAAATTTCAATGGGCCAAAGAAAAGCCAAAGTAGCGAACACAACTCAAAGGAGCTGTCAACAGAAATAAACATATTGCTCACTAAAGCTGATGAATACTTGAGATATATAAAACCATTGTTGTTGATAATGGTTATTTATGAAATGATTAGTTTTGTTTAATCTTTAAAGAGTCAATTTGAACAATATAGTTTCACAATTTTCAATCAAAGATCTGGAGAATTTATCTGGAATCATGGCGCATACCATTCGTATTTGGGAAAAGCGCTATAACATACTCGAACCCAATCGCACAGAGTCTAATATTAGGTTCTATGATTTACAGAACTTACAAAAGTTGCTAAATGTGACACTGCTCTATAACTCAGGGCTCAAGATTTCCAAGATAGCAAGCCTGGATGAAGCAGAGCTTCAAGTAAAGGTTAAGGAGCAGGTTGCCGCTTCCACTGAAACGCAACATTTTATCGCCAGCTTGAAGTTGGCGATGCTCAATTTTGATCAAAGTCTCTTTGAGTATACCTATAACAGAATGGTTGCCGAGTCATCGTTTAGATCGATATTCTTAGATGTATTTATACCACTTTTGTTTAACATCGGTTTGGAATGGCAATCCAACAGTATTACACCTGCCCATGAACACTTCATCTCTAACCTGATCAAGCAAAAGCTGCACATCAACATAGAAAGGGTTCAGCAGAATCCTCCTACCGATGCCAAGAAGGCCTTTGTTCTGTTTCTTCCCTCTAATGAAATCCACGAATTAGGATTGCTTTACATCCACTACGAATTGGTGTTGAAAGGTCATCGATCTGTGTACCTAGGGCCAAGTGTTCCGAGGGAAAATTTAGAGCTGATTCAAAACCTTTTTCCCGCTATCACTTTTGTTAGCTACTTTACGGTTAAACCGGAAAATGATCAATTAGAGGAATATGTTCAAGGCTTTGATGAAAGAATATTGAGACCTGAAAACGATAATTTCTGGATCTTGGGCCAAAAAGTGAAGAATTTAGAGGGATCAAAATTCAATGATTCCGTAAAATTGTTTAGCGAAATCAATCTACTGTTGAGTGAATTATAACTTTTACCTAGGTTTTTTGTTTAACATTTAATTAATTTGATTAGACAAATGAAAAGAGTTCAAATAATTGGAAGTGGTTTTTCCTCCCTATCCTCAGCTTGCTATTTAGCTCAAGCAGGTTTTGAGGTAGATGTATTCGAGAAGAATGCAGATTTAGGAGGTCGAGCTAGGCAGATGTCTGTCGAGGGTTTCAAATTTGACATGGGTCCAAGCTGGTATTGGATGCCGGATGTTTTTGAAAAGTTTTTCGCTGATTTTGACAAGCAGCCGTCTGACTACTACCAATTGGAGCGAATCAGCCCTTCCTATAAAGTTTATTTTGGAGACAAAGAGACCATAGAGGTACCGAGTTCGTTGGAAGAACTCTACACACTTTTCGAAAAAGAAGAAAAGGGAAGTGCAGACCAACTCAAGATATTTTTAGACAAAGCGCGTTATCACTACGATGTTGCCATTAACACCATCGTGTACAAGCCGGGAAAATCTCCTTTTGAATTGGTCACCTTAGATACAGTCAAGAATGCATATCAATTTGTTACGAATATTAGAGCAGAGGTAAGAAAGCGTTTTAAGAGTGACAAGCTGAGGCAAATTCTTGAATTTCCAGTTCTATTTCTCGGTGCTAAACCTCAGGATACGCCGGCCTTTTATAGTTTTATGAATTATGCCGACCTGGTTCTTGGTACTTGGTATCCCATCGGTGGGATGTACAAAATTGTTGAAGCTATGGTAAAGCTTGCAAAGGAGCTTGGCGTACAATTTCACACCAATGCAAAGGTGAACTCCATTTCAACTGAAAATGCAGAAGCTCATGGATTATTTGTCAACGATAAGTTCCACTCTTCAGATGTAGTATTAAGTGGCGCAGATTATCACCATACAGAATCTCTTCTCCCTATTAAAGAGAGGAGATATTCTGATGCATACTGGAACAGCAGAACCTTTGCGCCCTCTTCCCTCCTATTTTACTTGGGTTTCAATAAGAAAATCAAAGGTCTGGAGCACCACAACTTATTTTTTGACGCTGACTTTGATAAGCACGCTGAGGAAATTTATGATAAAACAGTGTGGCCCACAAATCCTCTTTTTTATGCCAATTTCCCAAGCATGACCGATCACACCATTGCGCCAGAAGGCACAGAGACTGGCTTTTTACTGTTGCCCTTGGCACCCGGCCTTGAAGATTCTGAGTTAATGCGTGAAAAATACTTTGACCTCATGATGGACAGGATAAAAGATCACACGGGCGAGGATCTTAGAACATCTATAGTTTATAAGAAATCGTTCTGTGTAAATGATTTCAAAGAGGACTACAACTCTTATAAAGGTAATGCTTACGGCATGGCAAATACACTGAAACAAACCGCTTTTCTCAGACCGGGAATAAAGAGTTCCAAGGTTAAATCGCTGTACTTCACAGGCCAGCTTACTGTTCCTGGTCCAGGAGTACCACCAGCATTGATCTCAGGCAAAATAGCCGCTGAACAAATCATTAAAGACCAAATTAGAAAACACTCTTATGCAATCTCTATTTGATCAATTATCCTTTCAACTCAGTAGTAAGGTGACCCACGCCTACAGTACTTCCTTCTCTACCGCAGTGAGGTTATTAAGCCCACAAATACGCAAGGCCGTGCACAGCGTATATGGTTTTGTGCGTTTTGCCGATGAAATTGTAGATAGCTTTCACACGCACAATCAAAGTGAACTC
>JAHEKB010000116.1:0-1125 GCA_024638525.1 Bacteroidota bacterium | reverse complement strand
CCCATTATTCACTCATTTCAACAAACTATAAAAGAGTACGACATACCGCTTCATTTAGTAGATTCATTTCTAGAAAGCATGAGAATGGATCTTGTGGCTCAAGATTACAGTCAAAGAGAGCTCTTTGAAAAATACATCTATGGCTCCGCAGACGTAGTGGGCCTAATGTGTTTAAAGATATTTGTGAACGGAGACGAAAAGAAATACGAAGAACTCAGAGATTCTGCAATGAAATTGGGATCCGCTTTTCAAAAAGTAAACTTTCTTAGAGATCTCAAAGCTGATACCGAGGGTTTAGCACGCAGTTATTTTCCTAATGTTGATTTTAATGCCCTCAGTGCCGAAAACAAGTTGGATATCATATCTGAGATTGAAAACGATTTCAATGAGGCTTATTTGGGAATAGTAAAACTCCCTAAATCTTCTAAATTCGGAGTGTATACTGCCTACATCTACTACAGTCAATTACTTAAGAAACTCAAGAAAACCCCGGCTGAAGAAATACTCAACCAAAGAATTCGGGTGAACAATCACAAAAAAGTTGGATTGTTGTTTAGATCTTATGTAGACGTTAAACTGGGAATTGTCTAAATGGTTATCAGCGCTATATACCCACTTTTAGTAGTGATGCTGACCTTCGGAAACGATAAGGCAGACTGGTGTCGTAAGTCCTTTCACAATAGTATTGATCAGGAACAAGCCTTGAATGATTTCATAAAAATGAATAAGGGCACAAAAACCGCTCTTGTGCAGGCATACGTCGGCGCTGCTACAACCATTAAAGCCGAATACACCTCTTTCCCCAATAGAAAATATTCATACTTTAATCAAGGTAAAGATATCGTCGAACAATCGGTTAAAGACGCTCCTGAGAATCCTGAAATAAGATACTTAAGGCTACTGGTGCAATTAAAGGCGCCATCTTTCCTTCTATACAATGGAGACATTGAAGAAGACCTCCAAAGCTTTGAAAGAAACATTGTGACTTATGGCATCACTTCATCTTGGAAGCGCAAAATGATTGACTATTTGATTAAAACCAATGAGCTTAGTAGCAAGCAGAAAAAGACATTGAATCAACTAAAGTTCAAAGTATAAATGTTCGTTTTAACCATCATATTGAGT
>JAHEKB010000115.1 GCA_024638525.1 Bacteroidota bacterium | reverse complement strand
AGTACCTATTCCTTTCCAGCGGATATCAAAACCCGAACCCAATATCAGAAGCGAGAAAGACTGGCAACAAAAAATTGCCAAGATCACAGATGAAGCACCGCATTGGGATGTGGGTATGGTTGCAGGAGTGCCGGCCTGGGTAAAGCTTTTGTTTGAACAAATCATAGAACGATATAAACTGAATAACATCCATGAGATCTGGCCACATTTTGAAGTTTATATTCATGGAGGTGTAAGTCTTACACCATATAAGAAGTCTTTGGACCAATTGATGGGCAAGCCCGTGAAGTACTTTGAGACCTATCTGGCGTCTGAGGGCTTTATTGCATTTCAGAGTCGGCAGGAAAGTGAAGGCGGGATGAGGCTTCTACTTCGCAACGGTATTTACTATGAATTCATCCCTTTCAATCACAGAAACTTTGAAGAATCTGGCGAACTTAAAAGAGATCATCAAGTTCTGCGTCTAGACCAGGTCAATGAGCATGAAGAATACGCACTCTTAATATCAACTTGCGCGGGGGCATGGAGATACTTAATTGGTGACACCATTCGATTCACAGATATCAGCCGTTGTGAGATTAAGATCACCGGAAGAACTAAGCATTTCCTTTCGCTGTGCGGAGAGCATTTATCTGTTGATAATATGCAGCACGCACTGGACTTACTCAGCCATGAATATGACGAGGCCTTCGAGGAGTTTACAGTATGCGGAATACCATATGAGGGGTTTTTTGCTCATGAATGGTTCATAGCTTGTGACAATAAGGAATTGATAGAACGCAGGTCTCAATTCAAAGAAAAGTTGGACATGACCCTCAAGGTGCTTAATGATGATTACAGAACGGAAAGATCAGCTGCATTAAAAGAGGTTTTTGTTCACCTCATACCAAAAGAGTACTTCTTGGAATGGATGAGAACGCAAGGGAAAGAAGGCGCACAAAATAAGTTTCCCAGGGTGCTAAAAAAGCAGATGCTAGAAGATTGGAAGGCGTTCTTAAGGCAAAAAAATTTGTGATATACTTCTACATTGCCATTAGCCTGATTGTTGCCTATGTCAATGCTAGCATAGCCAAGAAAAGAGGTTATTATTTCTGGAGAAGTTTCATTTTTACGATTATTCTCGCCGTGGTTGTATTTGCACTGATTTATAAAGAATTAGGCTAGGCTAAGATTCCCAAATCGCTCTTCTACCTGAGCAAGTATGCCGTTTATTTCTTGAACGTCCATACTTTGTACCAATTCGTTTCGGTAGGGTTTAAAGTGGGCAATTCCCTTGAAGTAATTGCTATAATGTTTACGCATTTCAACAATTCCAAGTCGCTCTCCTTTCCATCTCAAACTTTCATCAAAATGTGTTCTGCATACTTGAACTCTTTCGGAGATGCTCGGGGGGGCGAGTTCATCGCCGGTTTTAAGAAAGTGTTTAATCTCCCTAAAAATCCATGGATATCCAATTGCAGCCCTGCCAATCATTATTCCATCAATTCCATATTTCTCTTTGTAGTCTTTTGCCTTTTGAGGGCTGTCAATATCTCCATTGCCAAAAACGGGAATCTTCATTCTCGGATTTTCTTTGATCTTTCCGATAAGGGACCAATCTGCTTCTCCTTTGTACATCTGGACTCTGGTTCTACCGTGGATGCTCAAGGCCTGTATACCAACATCTTGAAGTCGCTCTGCAACCTCATAAATATATTTCGTCTGTTCATCCCAACCCAATCGAGTTTTGACTGTCACAGGTAAATGTGTGCTTTTGACAATTTCTGCTGTCATTTTCACCATCTTAGGGATATCACGAAGTATTCCTGCTCCCGCACCTTTGCAGGCCACTTTTTTAACCGGGCAACCATAATTGATATCAATGATGTCTGGTTTCGCCGCAGTTGCAATAGCTGTGGCCTCCTTCATTGAATCAATGTTGTTGCCAAAGATTTGAATCCCTATAGGGCGCTCATATTCAAATACATCTAACTTTTGCGTACTTTTAGCTGCATCTCTGATAAGCCCTTCGGAACTAATAAACTCTGTAAACATCAGATCGGCCCCGTTGGCATTGCATACCAACCGAAAGGGAGGATCACTTACATCTTCCATTGGAGCAAGGATCAAAGGGAAAGTACCCAATTCTATCTGACCTATTTTTACCATATTTGCCGCAGTAGATGGAGCATTTAAACGGCGACAAAAATACGCAATTGACTGAGGACCTCAGGCCCAATAGAATCCAAGCTATGTCACATTTCTTTTTAGCTGGGGGGATAATTCTAATTGCCATGATTGTAATGGGTAGTTTGGGTGCAGGCTTGGCTATTTTGGTGAGCGGGATGAGCATATCTGAATTGACAGACCAAGACAAGTTAGCAGAGTTGATGAACCAGACAAATTCTTTGCGGATTATGAACTTTTTTGGCGCTTCTTTGGCCTTTATTGTGGGTGCATGGGCCACGACAAAAGCCATCAAAGCAGACAGCATGAGTTTTCTATCGGCGGATAAAATGGCCAAGGGAAAGTGGTTGTTGTGGAGTCTGATCTTTTTTCTTTTATCCATCCCTATCATGAGTCAGTTGCTCGAATGGAATGCAGCCATTGATTTGAGCAGCATATCTCCGTCATTGCATGAATGGGCAAGTCTTAAAGATGGGGAGAACAACCGGCTTTATGAGGTTATGCTTGGTGAAGGCAGCAGTTGGGACTTTGTCATCAACCTATTGCTTATGGCAGCTATACCAGCCCTTGCCGAAGAGTTGGTGTTTAGGGGGTTGATACTCAACATCTTCAACGGTTTATTCAAGAATGTTCACCTAGCAATTTTTGCTTCAGCTGTAATTTTTACGCTTTTGCATTTGCAGATTTACAAAGTGCTTCCAATGATGCTGCTGGCCATGACCTTTGGTTATTTGGTGTATTGGACTGGCTCTGTTTGGACCGCAGTAATTGCACACTTTCTAAATAATGCAGTTACGGTGTTCAGTTTACATTTTATATCAGATGGCAGTTACGAGGAGGTTTTGCAGCAGGACCAAGATATGCATTGGAGCCTTGTACTCATGGCGATCATTGGATTTGTTTTGGTATTTCGCTACATCTCTACTCATGCTCACCCAAAGTTGGAAAGGTTCTATGTCTAATCTCAGCTTGCGTCTGATCTCCGGATCCTTGTATGTGATAATGGTTGCGCTAGCCATTTACTTTGAGCAACCCTTTACCACAATACTTATCACGCTATTCTCTCTTTTGGCATTGATGGAAATGATAGGACACAGGGATGAGAGTGGAGGTAGAAGCACCCAATTTACTGCATTGGTCTATGCAGGTTTAATCATCTATTTGTGTCTATTTGAACAGGTAGACCCTCTGACATATGAATATTGGATTGCCTTTGGAGTTCAGTTGTTGAGCATTGTTTTAGCGTATAGAGATTTACAAAAGGGCAAACAAGCAAGCTTGCTCTTTCTAACTCTATACTTGTGGCTCCCACTGGCATCTCTGGCATTGTGGTGCGTGCAGAATCCAGATATATACACTCATCATTTGTGGTTTTTCTTTATATGTATCTGGTCTTATGATTCTATGGCCTATGTGGTAGGTAAATGGATTGGCAAGAACCCAATCTTTCCAAAAATAAGCCCGAAGAAAACCATAGAAGGGACTTTAGGGGGTTTGCTATTGACCTTAGCTATAGTAGTAGTTCTTGATGCAATATGGTTAAACCTCAAGGCTCCGGCAATTGTTCTGGGAATGGTTGTGGTATTGACATCTGTACTTGGCGACCTTTTTGAATCCTTTTATAAAAGGAAACTTGGAATAAAAGATTCTGGAAATATGATGCCAGGGCATGGTGGTATACTCGATAGAATTGATTCCATACTGTTTGCAGCGCTTCCATATATTTTAGTGTTAAGTCTATATTGATTAAAAATCAGCCTTGCATTTAGCAGGTAGATGATTAATAAATACTTTTGCCCAATATTTATAAAATTCCATGAAAATGAAATACACGGAGCCCGCTCCAATCTCAGAGCTTAACCCTCTGGATTCTATGATGGAGAGATTCCATGAAGCGGCTCGAATCCTAGGTTTGGATGAGTCTACTTATGAGGCCCTAAAATCCCCTGAAAAATCTGTGATTGTGAATGTACCTGTTACCATGGACGATGGTCACATAAAGGTCTTTGAAGGCTTTAGAGTGGTACATTCTTCTAAATTGGGTCCGTCAAAAGGCGGCATTCGCTATGCTAATTCGGTCAATTTGGATGAAGTTAAGGCTTTGGCGGCTTGGATGACTTGGAAATGTGCTATTGTGGGAATACCCTATGGTGGCGCAAAGGGAGGAATTACCTGCGATCCGCGTGAGCTTTCCCCTGGAGAGCTCGAGCGATTAACACGTGCATTTACTCTAGCCATGCGCGATGTTTTTGGCCCAGAGCGAGATATCCCAGCACCAGATATGGGGACCAACCCCCAGACTATGGCCTGGATTATGGATGAGTACTCTCAGCTCTCCGGATATGCGAGCCCCGCCGTTGTCACAGGTAAGCCTCTTGTTTTAGGCGGATCGCTTGGACGAGTAGAAGCGACAGGAAGAGGCGTCATGGTCTCAACAAGAAGTGCAATGGCCAAGCTCAAAATGAATCCATCAACTTCCACTTGTGCTGTTCAGGGATTTGGCAATGTAGGAAGCATATCTGCAAAACTATTGGAAATGCAGGGCCTTAAAGTCTGTGCAATTTCAGATGTTAGCGGAGCATACTATAAGAAGGGGGGTATTGACATAGATGCTGCCGTGGAATTTGTAGAGAAGAACAAAAGCCTAGAAGGCTTTAAAGGAGGAAAAATCATCAGCAACGATGAACTCTTAACTTTGGATGTAGACGTATTGGTTCCGGCGGCTTTGGAGGATCAAATCACGGAGCAAAATGCAGACAGGATCAAAGCAAAGCTTATTGTAGAAGGAGCAAATGGCCCGACGGCTGCCAATGCTGATAGAATTCTCAATGATAAGGGCATCATGGTTGTTCCTGATATTCTTGCAAATGCAGGAGGTGTGTCTGTTTCATACTTTGAATGGGTTCAAAACAGACTTGGTTATTTCTGGACCGAAGAGCGGGTAAACAGAAGGGCGGATAGAATTATGAAACAAGCTTTTGAAAATGTCTATAAAGCTTCAAAGAAGTACAAGGTAAGCATGAGAACAGCTGCCTATATCGTGGCTATCGACAAAGTGGCGAGTACCTCTAAATTGAGAGGGATATTCTAAATGAGAATTCACAGAGAAGGCACTAAGATCATTTTGATCTCAAGCATGTTCCTTCTAGCCAGCTTAATATTGCTGGTGGAACTGTCAATGCCGTTTTGGCTTGTTCTACTTCTTGGCATTCCATTGCTCGTATTTTACATATTGATTCTAAGGTTTTTTCGCAATCCCTATCGCAAATTGAGTTTTGAGAACGGGCAGGTACTCGCTCCATGTGACGGCAAAGTTGTTGTGATTGAAGAAGTGGAAGAGGGAGAATATTTTAAAGATAAAAGGATACAGTTATCCATTTTTATGTCTCCTCTCAATGTGCATGTTAACCGTAACCCGATATCAGGGCTGGTCACATATTTCAAATACCATCCCGGGAAATACCTCGTAGCCTGGCATCCGAAATCTAGTACAGAAAACGAAAGGACAACGACCGTTCTTAAGAGCGAGTCTGGTCAAGAAGTGCTCTTTAGGCAAATCGCAGGAGCTGTGGCTCGAAGAATTAGGTGGTATATCAAGGAGAATGACAGGGTTGAAGCCGGCAGTGAAATGGGCTTCATAAAGTTTGGATCAAGAGTAGACGTTCTCTTGCCCTTAGGAGCGCAGATAAAGGTAAACTTAGAAGAAAAGGTAAGCGGCGCAAAGTCGGTTTTAGCGCAGTTAGAGAAATGAGTTCAGATTTGCTCATTCAACATTTTGGCGAGGCCAGGGCTAAGCTAATTATAGCTTATTTAGTGAGCAATAATTGTGAATTGAAAATAAAGGCAGCTCGCAAAACTAAGCTCGGAGACTTTTCTGTGCGAGGCGGACACAAAAGCATTACCATCAACAACAATCTGAATGCTTATCGGTTCGCATTGACCCTTGTTCATGAAATTGCTCACCTAATGACCTACGAAAGGCATAAATGGAAAGTGAAACCCCATGGCAATGAATGGCAGGAGAATTACAGAATATTATTGGATCTGTGGAAGATAAAAGGCCTCTTTTCTAAATCAGAACAATTGACGACTCTGTATCAAAACGAATATGATAAGCCCACGGTGTGTTCGGGGATTCAAATGGATAAGGAAAGAATCTTATCCAGCTATGATGATAGGAAAGGCGAAGTCATGTTGTCAGAACTGCCACAAAATCAACGATTTAAATTTAGAAATCAAGTATACAGCAAAGGGGATTTGCGCAGGACAAGAATTCTATGTAGGCGGATTGAAAACAATAAAGCATATACCATTCACAAGGCCAGTTGGGTTCAGCCTTTGGACTAAAAGGCAAAGCTTATTCCATTTCTAAATCAATTTTTACCATCTTTGGTGAAACCAACAAGTAAAAACATGATAAAAGAATTCAAAGCATTTTTAATGAAAGGCAATGTCCTGGATCTAGCAGTAGCTGTGATCATGGCCACTTATTTTGGCCACATCATCAACTCCTTGGTCAATGACATTTTGATGCCGGTTGTCGGTAAGATGATTGGAGGCGTAGACTTTGCTCAATTAAAGTATGTCATCCAAGATGCTTCAGAAGCTGTAATGGAAGGCGATGTAGTTATCACCGACGCTATTGGTGAAGTAGCAATTTATTACGGCACCTTCATCAACCACATCATCACTTTTGTGATTGTTGCCTTATGTATCTTTATGATCGTCAGGGCTTACAACAAGTCTCAAAAACCTAAAGAGGAAGAAGCTCCGGCTCCAGCAGGTCCATCTGAAATTGACCTACTAAAAGAGATCAGAGATTCTCTTAAGCAGTAATGATAAAGGGCCGGTTCTTCCGGCCTTTTTTTTAAAAAGCGGGATAAGATGCCGGATCGTATTCGTGCATCATTTCGTAAATCAAATCAAACAATTGTTCTGCGTTTGATTTGGAAAAATAATCTCCATCAGTGCCATATGCAGGGCGATGGTCTTGAGAACTCAATGTTCTAGGAGCACTGTCGAGCTGAAGATAACCCTTCTGTACTTCTAATACTTGTTGCATTAAAAAGGCCGTGGCACCACCGCTTACGTCCTCGTCCATAAAGACTACTTTATTGGTCTTTTTTAAAGATTCTAG
>JAHEKB010000114.1 GCA_024638525.1 Bacteroidota bacterium | reverse complement strand
TAGGGTAATAGAATTTGATATCATGTACGGTCAAGGGATATCCAAAGTTGGAGAAATTATAGACCTTGGTGTGGAGCACAATATTGTTCAAAAAAGCGGTAGTTGGTTTTCCTATGATGGCACCAAATTGGGGCAGGGTAGAGATGCAGTAAAGAACTTACTACTCGATAATCCTGAGCTTATGGAAGAGATCGAGCACCGAATATACGATGCTGTCAATGGTGTTGCTCCAGTTCCTGCTGAGCAGAATTGACCAAGACGATGTCTTCTAACGGCAGTTTCATCATCTCTTTGGATTTCGAATTGATGTGGGGTGTCAGAGATCACAGCGATATTAAATCCTATGGGGAAGAAATCAGCAAAGTTCATGAGGTGATTCCCTTAATGCTTGAGCTCTTTCAAGAGTTTGACATTCGATCAACTTTTTCAACCATAGGTTTGCTGTTTCATGATAATATAACAGAGCTAAAGCAGTATAAACCAGACCTCTTGCCGAGTTACATTAATACCAAACTTTCGCCATACAGTGAATTTGCCGGCCTCCACGAGGAAAAGGCTCAATACTTTCTAGCCCCGAAGCTTATCCAAAGAATATCAGAAGCAGGACAAGAGCTTGGAACACATACTTATAGCCACTACTACTGTTTAGAACCCGGCCAAAATGCCAAGCAATTCGAAGCAGACCTTAAAGCCGCCCTTTCATTGGCTAGTGCCAAAGGCTATAAATTAAGTTCTCTTGTGTTTCCGCGAAATCAATTCAACTCTGAGTATTTGGTTGTGTGCAAAGAAGTTGGTCTAAGCAGCTACAGAGGCACCGAAAATCATTGGCTTTATCAAGCTAGAAGCAGAGAGAATGAAAGCAGAATGAGAAGAGCTCTGAGACTTCTTGATTCTTATATTAACATAAGTGGCCATCACAGTTATGCCATTGCGGATATCAGCACAGAACCCCTTTGTAATATTCCAGCCAGCAAATTTTTTAGGGCTTACTCAAAATCCATGCGCATCATGGAACCATTAAAGTTGCGAAGAATAAAAAGCAGCATGACCTATGCTGCAAAAAAAGGAGCCTGCTATCACCTTTGGTGGCATCCTCATAACTTCAGCAGAAATACAGAGAAGAACTTGGATCAATTGAAGGAACTACTAATGCATTATAAAGCGTTAAAAGCGAAGTATGGATTCAGGTCGTTGAGCATGAGTCAATTGGCGAGAGAAGCGTCGGTGTAATTTAGGTGTATCTTTTTCTCAGTATGCTCAAAACCAAAGGCTTGTCCACAAAGTGCCCATTTAATCGACTATAGAAAAAGCCATGCATATAGCTCATCATCAATTGGCTTTCTGTTTCACTATTCGCCATACTTATTTGTTCAAAGGATTGCATGATTCTCTCTTGATAGTTCTGTAGCATATCTGAAGGGGCGCTTGCGCCATTCCAAATGCAACGATAATAACATTTCCACGGCCAAAGCTCTTTTTCCGGCATCACCAAGGGCCATTCCATACAGTGTTTTAGGAAGACCTTTGCGTCATCGGCGGGAAGCAAATCCAGTTGTGTATCGATTGCTTTTTTGCAATGCATGAGTAAACTATGGATCAGCTGCTCCATACTGCCGTAGTGCTTAAAGATTAATGCTTCAGATACATCTGCATGGGCAGCGAGATTTTTGGTGCTCAAGGCATGAATGCCAGTTTCAGATATGATTTCGGCAGCGCTTGATAATATTCGCTCTTTTCTATTCATTTAGTAAGTAATCACTCACAAATTAAATTACTTGAGTAAGAAAACAATCCACAATCCTAAAATTACTTGCTTGGACGGTACCGGCGATACGGTGCGGCAATATACATCATCAATAGACGGGCCAACCGGAAAACAAGGGGTGACGCGAGAGCTGAAACGCCCAAAACGGTGCCAACCATGAGTCCCAAAGGTGGGTCTTCATAGACATTGAAAAAGAATACACCCATAATGATTGCCAAGCCGACGTTCAGGGCATAACTGAAATACATGGCACCCCAAAAAAAACCAGGTTCAGATTCGAACTTAACTCCACAATGAGGGCAATTTTCGTATGCCTGTTTAAATTTTAGAAGATTGAAGACCGAACTCTTGAATATTTTGCCTTCTCTGCATTGAGGACATCGGCCGCTGACAAAGGAATTGAGCGCAGAAGGTTGTGCCATTATTTGGCCTTATTCTTTTTATACCAAATACCTCCGACAATTCCGATGGCGAGATAGGGTGCAGCCAATAAATAAATAATGCCGTCATTCAATCCCCGTCCCTTGGTATTTCCCTCCTCATTCATTCCAGACTCCACGGCTGTTCTACACATTGGGCATTGGGCACTTGATTCTGAAAGACCAATTACAAAAAGAAAGGCAAAGAGAAAAATCCACTTTTTCATTGGTACAAAGTTAGGAGGATTCATATATAAAAAAGAAGTTCTGTGTGTGACTTTTGTCACTTTGGTAAGAGACCAATTGGTCATCCTTCAAGACTTTAATTCTATAGCCTAATGAAGTCATGAACTCAAAACAATCTAAGCGATTTTGATTATCCCACAACTCTGTGTAAACCAATGGTTTGTGGCTTAACAATAACTGCTTTGCCCCTAGGAGAACCTCGTATTCATAGTTCTCTACATCCATTTTTATCCCGGTTATACTAAGGTCTTTGGCTAATTCTATATTGTCCAATCTAGCTATGGGGCACTTATAACTTTCACCACTATTAAATATTTCCATTTTCTCGTCTTTCACGTGGCTCAGGCCTTGTTTTTTAACTCCAGAGACCACCGGTAAAACCAATTCTATATCACCATCGTGATTTCCCAGTGCGATGGGATGGATTACTAGATTGTCTAAATTTTTAAACCTTTTAAGTTTATACAAATTATTCAGGTTTTGTGGTATGGGTTCAAAAGCGTGCACTTGCTTGCACTTTTTAGATAAATAGTATGACATAAGACCCAAATTGGCTCCGATATCCAATACGGTATCGTTCTTGTCTAGGATATCAACAAAATGAAAAAAGTCGGCTTCACTTTTATCCTTTTTCAACACCCTGAGTTTATACAGCGTAAAAATCCATAAGTACCGTTTAAAGCCGAGAATTTTTTGCAGTATGAATTGAATCAGCGCTTTCACTAATAAGGATAATAGGGACTGATCATCAAATAGACTATGACCCCACTTAAGGTGACATAAAGCCAGATGGGGAAGCTCCATTTTACCAGCTTTCTGTGTTTCTCTCGTTTGTCCTTAAGACCATACCAAAAGGACATTAGAATCAAAGGGAGTACCACAGCTGCTAATACGATATGACTAAAGAGAATAAGCTTATATAACAGCTCCATTATACCTTCTCCGCCGTAAAGTGTATGCTCAACAAAAAAATGGTAATTGACGTATGAAATAAGGAATACCGCGGACAAGGCAAATGCGGTTAAATTCAATTTTTTGTGGAGGTCAATCTTCTTAGCGCGTATGGCCCTGTAAGAAAGAATTAATAGAATACTGCAACAAGCATTGATTATTGCATTGAGCAATGGAAGTTTATAAATGAATGATGGAAAATCTGCCGGGGGTTCTATTAGCCGTTTATTCAGTACTACCACCAAAAGGAAGACGATGATGGAGAGCACCATGACCAGTCTGAAGATCGTTTTGTCACTTAGCATTGTCTTTGTATTCCTTTATTAAAAAGGGAATGTCGTCCATTAGTTTTTTAATGTCCTTAAAATCTCGGCCTTGATAATATCCTCTTATCCTTCTGTCCTTGTCTATCAGTATCAGTTTTTCGCTGTGAATGAAGGTCCCTTCACCTTCTTCTACGCTTACGACTCTATATGATTTACTGGCCAAATCGTAGATCTCTCTCTTAGGCCCAGTAAGAAAGTGCCATTGGTTATCATCTACTTCCAGGTCGTCAGCGTATTGTCTTAAAGCACCCACAGAGTCATTTTCTGGGTCTACGCTATGTGAGAGAAATACAACGGCGTCATTTTGCGAAAATTTATCCGTCAAGATCTTCACATTACTGTTCATTTCCGGACAAACGTCTGGGCAAGATGCAAAGAAGAAATTGGCTACATACACCCGTTCACCGATACTATCATGATTAAAAGGCAAGCCCCTCTGATCTGTCAATTCAAAATCATCAATAGTAAAAGCGACAGTATCGCCAAAAACAACTTCGCTATAAATAGGAAGCGGGGTATAGGCAAACTCACTTTTTTTCCATAAGAAAATCCAAAGGACAGGAATTGCCAAGAGCACAATGAGGATGAGTATTCCTCTGTTTTTATTCATGAATTAATGAAAGATTCCCCAAAATGCTCCTTCATAGAGCATCCAATATATAAAGAAGATGACAAAGACCATGGGTAATATGATCATCAATGCCAGCTGAATCTTCTCATGCTTCATATGCATGAAGGTTCCAACTATATAGACTGCCTTGACAATGCCCAATATGACAAATATCCAATTTCTCAATAGACTTGGAGTCATGAAGAAATAAAGAACAATATCAACCAAGGTCAATCCCAGAAAAATCCAGAACTTCATCCAGATATCTTTGGTACCGTGACTGTGCTGAACGGGCACCCAAACAGTGGGGTCGTAGTTTTCTTCGTCGTGTATGTTTACGTTATGCGTCGCCATTTTATATCAAATAGAAGAAGGTGAATACAAATACCCAAACTAGGTCTACAAAGTGCCAGTATAGGCCAACTTTCTCGACCATTTCATAATGTCCTCTTTCGTCATATGTTCCCCTGAGGTTATTGATGTAGATAACCACATTTAAAACCACACCTGAGAACACATGGAATCCGTGAAATCCTGTGACCAAGAAGAATAAAGCTGCAAAGGTTGGAGGGCCATATGGATTGCTCCAAGGTGTTGCCCCTGCATTGATAAACATTGTCCATTCCCATGCTTGACAGCTCAAGAATGCTATACCTCCCACAATGGTTAATAGCATCCATTTACTTACTTCATCCTTATTTTTTCTGGTTCCTGCTTCCACGGCGAGAACCATGGTTACTGAACTAAAGATGAGTATAAATGTCATCAAACTCACAAAGAACAGCGGTAAGTGCATCCCATGCATGAAAGGGAAGTGATTGAAAACCAAATCCGGAGAAGGCCAATGTGTTTCGCTAAAGACTCCTGTTTCAGCAAGTTTTTCAACAAAGTGATCTACATGACCGTGATGGTCTGCTCCTTCGGGGGTAAATCTTTCAATTACATTGCTTCCCACTGCAAAATCGATGTGGTTGGATTCGTTAAAGGGTATGCCCTCGGCTTTTAATTGATCGACTCCGACTTCTTCTATAAAGTCATTGGTTGAATCAAAACTGTATCTCAACGCTCCGTATCCTATCAATAGTGACGAAAATGTGAATGCATCCGAAAGGAGAAAAATCCACATCATCAATTTGCCGTAACTGACCTTAAATGGGGACTTTCCACCTATCCAAGGACTCGACTTTGAAATTGCCTGTGTAGCCATCTTTAATTAGCGCGCAAAATATAAAAACAAATATAAATAAACCCACAACAGCCCCACGAAATGCCAATAAGTATTACACATGTCTATAAGGAGTGTACTCTTCTTATGAACCTGAAGCCCAATGGTTTTGGTCAATACAATAATCAAGAAAATCAGTCCGCCGATGATGTGAGCTAAATGCACAAATGAAATTACGTACACAAATGATGCGGACACTTTACTTCCGTCTTTAGGCGTAACTAAATGAAGTCCGTCATCGATCATGGACATCCAACCTAAGAATTGAGAAATGCAAAATCCAACACCCAACAATATTGTGATGTAGAGTCCTATTTTACTTTGAGCTAACTCATCCCTCTTGGCAGAGCTGTATGCATACCACATGGATACCGAGCTTAACAAAACAATAATAGTGGAATACAGAAAGATGTCAGGAAGGTCAAAATCAAACCAATTCCCATCACCCTTTCGCACTATATACGCACTTGTTAGGCCGCTGAAAAGCATCACAATTCCGATGATTAATAACCATAGATTGAACTTTTTAGGATGCATTTTACTGCTGGTATTTAAGCTTGTCACACTCACAGCTTATCTATAAGTAACAAAATGAGAGTCAAAGGGTTATAGATGATCGAAGCGAACATTAATCGCTTGGCATCTGCATTAGATAAACTCTTGTGTAATCTAAAGGCGTATATGCTTAAAACAAGTGAAGCGAAGACCACCAATAACATGGATATCCAACCTGACATTCCAAAAACATAAGGCAACATTGCCACGGGAATCAAGGTTAGCGAATAGATGATAACCTGCCTGGCCGAGGCCTTATTTCTTCCTCCACTTGGGAGCAGTCTGTATCCCGCTTTTTTGTAATCGTCGTCCAATATCCATGCAATGGCCCAGAAGTGAGGGAACTGCCAAAAGAACTGCAGTAAAAACAAGCTAATTGCCGCATAACTAAACCCTCCTGTTGCAGCTACCCATCCCAAAAGGGGAGGTATGGCTCCGGGAAACGCTCCTACAAGCACCGCAACGGGAGAAACTCTTTTCAAAGGGGTATAGATAAAAGCATAACTCATTAAAGAGGCGAAGCCAAGAAGTGCAGCATAGGTATTTAAAAAGAGCCCTAAAACACTTACCCCTATTATGCCCGTAACAGCACAGAAAATACCAGCTTCTAGTATACTCATACGCTGTTGAGCAATGGGTCTGTTAGCCGTTCTACTCATCAACTTATCAAAATCCTTCTCAATAATTTGGTTAATGCCATTGGAGGAAGCAACAACTAGGAAGCCTCCCAAAATTAGTGCCGACAGGTCTTGGTAGTTTATTGTTCCCTGATTTCCCAGCAGAAAGCCGAGTACAGCAGAGAGCACTACCGTGAAAGTAAGTCTGAATTTAATCAGTTGATTGTAATCCTGTAGCTTAGATTTCCAGCTTATCGCTTCCTTTTGAATCTCAATAGCTCTCATTGTGAATAGCATCTAATTTGCCTTGGAATAGGCGGGTGCAAATATAGAATTGTATAACAAATATTGCGGCCCCTAGACTTATATGGAATGCTTTTGAAATAGCACTGAGGTCCGTCATTATTATTAGGCTCCCAAAGACGATTTGTGCTACACAGATCCAGAGTAGCCACTGACTGTATCTGTTTAACTCTGGTGCATTGGAAATGGTCTTAAATCCTCTCCATTGAGCAAATGCCGCTAGCAGGCTGACTATTGCCAATGTTCGATGAGCATTGAATGCTGGTCCAAGTAAGCCAATGGTAGAAATGTCCAAAATCTTATCGCTAGCCGCAACTAGGTCATATGC
>JAHEKB010000113.1 GCA_024638525.1 Bacteroidota bacterium | reverse complement strand
ATCCAAAAGGGATTTGAGTCCAATTTGGTTTGGGAAATAATAAACGAACAAAGGCGATGAACGTCAGTTTGGACAAACTGAATGTACCAAGCCCTTGGCAAGAAGTTAGCACAGATTGGGCAGAACAAGCGGGAATCCGTCTTGTGGTAAAACGAGACGACCTCATTCATCCTTTGATTTCTGGCAACAAATGGCGCAAGCTTTCAACCTATATCAATGATTTCAGCGAAACCAAAGAAATAGCAACATTTGGTGGGGCCTATTCAAATCACCTATTAGCGACAGCTTCTTTGGGCAATAGACTCAGCCTGAAAACACGGGCTTGGGTGAGGGGGGAGGAACCATTGAAGAAATCTAGCTTGCTTCAATTGTGTGAATTTTTAGGGATGAATCTGGAATTTGTTTCAAGGCAGGAGTATAAATCCATCAAGCATCGATTTGAGTATGAAGGTGGAAATCTCACTATTCCAGAAGGGGGTGAAGGCAATCTTGGAATGAAAGGCTGCATGGAGATACTTCTAGAAGATGAGATTCTTCCAGACTATTGCATTGCTGCATGTGGTACAGGAACGACTTTAGCAGGCTTGGCAAAGGCGGCAATGATCACTGACGGCGATGTGAAAGTTATCGGTGTCAGTGCCTTAAAGGGGGGAGAATTTCTAAAGAGTCAGATAGCGGAGTGGTCTGATAATTCACCTTTTGAGTTATTGACCGAATATCACTTTGGTGGATACGCGAAGACACCACAATCATTATTCAATTTCATAGAAGAATTTGCAAGAGAAACAGCTATTCTGTTAGACCCAGTCTACACTTCTAAAGCATTTTACGCAGCAAAGGCGATGGCACTAAACAGTAAGTTTAAAAGGGGCAGTCTAGTTGGGCTTGTGCATACAGGCGGATTGAGTGGCTGGTTTGGCAAATGGACACATTGGGCAAAAAAAGACCCAAGCCAAATGACCCGGGTCTAAATTTTTGATGAAAAATATCTTAGTTTGGGGCAACTACCGTTGGCGCCACTTCCGGTGCAGACTTAGTTACTACACCTCTAATGGTTAGGTAGACCGTTCCGCCTTCTCCATTGTGAGTGACTGTCACGGTTTTCGTGAAGTTACCAACTCTGCCTTTGGAGTTATATGTTACTGTAATAGATCCTTCTTGTCCAGGTGCGATAGGCTCCTTAGTCCATTTGGGTGAAGTACATCCACAACTAGGTTTAACACTATTTAGAACCAAGGGAGCATTCCCTGTATTTCTAAACTTAAAGGTGACTGTTGCTTGTACCCCTTCTTCAAAGGTTCCAAAGTCATGCGTTTTCTTCTCAAATTCGACCTGAGGAGTGGCATCAGATGCCAAGTCAACTCTATCTTGATCTTCCTGAGCAAACGCTAGAGTTCCAAAGCCAACAAAAAGCGCTAATAGTAGAATCGTTTTTTTCATTTTCGTGATTTTATATTATTCAAAATTAAACTTCAACTAGTGTTGAACAAATTCAATGCCAAAGTTTTAGTTATTTAAACATCATATTTTATAGATAGTTTGGCTTTCTCTTGTCAAGGAATGCTGCCGTTCCTTCCTTGAAGTCAGCGGTTTCAAAGGATTCAGAGAAACTGTCTATTTCGGTTTGATAACCGTCTGTTAAATCGTACAACGCATTTGTACACTTTATTACCTCAGCAATGGCATGAGGTGATTTGGTCAATAATTTTGACGCAATTTTCTCGCAGTGCTCAAGTAAGGCTTCAATCGGCACTACGTCTGTACATAGTCCGTAATTCAAAGCAGTGCTAGCATCAATATTTCTAGCGCTTATAAGTAAATCAAGCGCTCTGCCTTTTCCAACTATCTGAGCTAGCCTTTGAGTTCCTCCATATCCTGGCGGGACCCCAAGATTTACTTCTGGCTGACCAAATGTGGCATTTTCAGAGGCTATTCTGATGTGACACGCCATGGCTAGTTCACAGCCCCCACCCAATGCGTAGCCGTTGACGGCAGCGATTACGGGTTTTCTGCTTTGTTCTATTCGATGGAATACATCATGGCCATCTGCACTCATTTTTTTGGCTTCAGCCGACCCAAAATTGGCAAATTCAGCAATATCGGCACCTGCAGCAAATGCTTTTTGGCCTTTTCCGCTGATTACGACTACTCTAACCGCATCATCTGATTGAATGCGTTTGATCTCTTGACCCAATTCGGCCAATAATGAAATATTCAAGGCATTCATCTTGTCTTCGCGATCGATGAATATCCACTGAATATGTCCTTTTAGTTCAGAGCTAATATTTTGGTACATATTGCAAATAAAGCAAAGAGGATAGTCTGAGAATACCGGTTTCAAATTTTCTAGCTACTTGCATTGTATTTTTGTCCAGTGAAATTGGAAAAGTCGTTGAATTTTAGTGAGTTTAAAGAGTTCAGCCATTCAGATTGGCGAGAGAAACTCATCTCTGACCTCAAAGGAAAGGCGGTAGACAGTTTGAATTGGACCAGTTCAGAAGGCTTAGAAGTAGAGCCGTATTATTCCAAAGGGCATTATTTTAATTGGCCCGAGGAGGAGGATTCAAAAGCTTGGTCATATAGCGTTATTACTGATCTCGAGCTTCCATTTACCAATACAATTTCGCCTAAAAATCTTCCAACTTCATATGGAAGCTTAAATATAGAAGCTTTGGAAAGGATTAAAGTCGAACAGCCCAAAGCATTCAGTTTGCAGCTCGATTGTCCTTTCTATGAGTCCATAGCCAAGTTAAGATTGGCTACATATCTGTGTAAAGGGGCTTCAATTACAGCAGTAATCCCGGCTGCAGATGACGAATTCAAGTACAACAATCTCGTTAGACAGACCATAGCTGCTCTGGCAGCTATTATGGGAGGAGTAGAATGTGTAGCATTTCAAGTATTTGATGGAGAAGAGAGCCCTAGGTCAGTGAGATTGGCCCGAAACATAGCTCTTCTGCTAAAAGAAGAAAGCCATCTGGATTGGGCAGGAGATTTGGTCAAAGGCAGTCATTTCTTTCGTTCATTGACGGCCTTATATGCAGCCAAATGTGGAATTGATGATATTCAACTAAAGATCAACGGAAAAGAATTTGTAGCGGGCTTACCTCCCTTTCTTCGAGGGCCATACAGTAGTATGTATGCTGTAAGACCATGGACCATTAGGCAATACGCGGGCTTTTCAACTGCAGAGAAATCCAATGCTTTTTATCGCAGGAATTTGGCTGCAGGGCAAAAAGGCTTGAGCGTGGCATTCGACCTTGCAACTCATCGAGGCTATGATTCTGATCACGACCGGGTAAAGGGAGATGTGGGTATGGCTGGGGTGGCCATTGACAGCGTTGAGGACATGAAATTGCTGTTCGACGAAATCCCTCTAAAGGATATATCCGTGAGCATGACCATGAACGGGGCTGTTCTGCCCATTATGGCGTTTTACATCGTTGCGGCATTGGAACAAGGTGCAGACATACATGAATTAGCAGGGACTATTCAAAACGACATTTTGAAGGAATTCATGGTGAGAAACACCTACATCTATCCGCCGGCCCCAAGCATGAGAATTATTAGCGACATATTCAGCTATACATCTGAAAACATGCCAAAATTCAACTCCATTTCTATCAGTGGTTACCATATGCAAGAAGCTGGAGCAACTCCTGAATTGGAATTGGCTTATACCTTAGCTGATGGCTTGGATTATGTTAGAACTGGAATCAATGCAGGATTAGATATTGATGCATTCGCTCCGAGGCTGAGTTTTTTCTGGGGCATTGGCATGAATTTCAAAGCGGAGATTGCCAAGATGAGAGCAGCTAGAATGATCTGGGCTAAACTGATAAAGAAGTTCAATCCATCCAATCCAAAATCCATGGCATTGAGAACCCATTGCCAAACCAGTGGATGGAGTCTTACGGAACAAGACCCATATAATAATATTGCCAGAACCACAATTGAAGCGATGGCCGCTGTATTTGGAGGAACCCAAAGCCTTCATACCAACAGCTTTGATGAGGCGATTGCCCTGCCAACAGATTTCAGCGCAAAGATTGCCAGGAACACGCAGAAAATCATACAGAATGAAACGGACATTTGTAAAGTTGTCGATCCTTGGGGAGGTTCATTAGAGCTGGAAAATCTGACGCAAGAGCTAGCGGATAAGGCCTGGGAGTATATTCTTGAGATAGAGGAGTTGGGAGGCATGGCCAAAGCCATCGAAAGCGGAATTCCTAAGATGCGAATAGAAGAATGTGCAGCCATCAAGCAAGCAAGAATTGATGTTGGCGAAGAGCTGATCATTGGAATGAACAAGTACCGCACAGAAGATAAGGTTGAGTTTGACATACTGGAGATTGACAACAGCCAAGTCCGTAAAAGTCAGATTGATCGTTTAAAAGAGTTGAAAGCAAAGAGAAACGAAACAGCTGTAGAGCAATGCCTGACAAGATTAAAAGAAGCGGCCCAAGGCAATGAGAATCTTTTGAGTTTGGCAGTTGATGCGGCTAGGGAAAGAGCTACCCTGGGTGAAATATCCTTAGCCTTGGAAGAAGTATATGGGCGGTACCGAGCAAAAACGAGCGCAGTTAGTGGTGTATATTTGAATCAAGTGTCTGGAAATCAAGAAGTAATTAAAGCAAGGCAAGCGAGCCAAGCCTTTTTGGAACGCAAAGGTCGACGACCGCGTATATTGGTATGCAAAATGGGCCAAGACGGTCATGATAGAGGAGCAAAGGTTATTGCATCGGCATTTGCCGACCTGGGGTTTGACGTGGATATTGGGCCATTATTTCAGACCCCAAAAGAGGTAGCCAAACAAGCGATGGAAAATGACGTCCATGTGTTGGGCGTTTCTTCTTTAGCTGCAGGCCACAAGACTCTTGTGCCTGATGTAGTAAATGAACTGAAAGCTTTGGGAATGAAGGACGTCATCGTAGTTGCAGGCGGCGTTATTCCTGAGCAGGATCATGATTTTCTGTACTCAAGGGGAGTAGATTTTATTTTCGGCCCTGGAACCGTGATTGCAAAAGCGGCTTTGGATATCCTCAAAAAACTCTAGAAATTACTCTCGACCAAATCTGAATTCAACCGTATTCCCATTACCAGAAAGACTGGCAATCATGCTGTCGCTGGGGAATTGATAAAGAATTTTACTGGGGAAAGGGTTGTCGGCATTACTGAACTGAAAGTAGTCATCGCTAAACTCGGTCAACTGAAATTCAGTAGGGGATTCATTCACGCCGCGGACGACATAATAGTACTGACCATTTCTCAACTCTATACTCAAGTCTTCTCTAAAAACAGTATCAGAGCCTCTTGTTGTTAGGCCGAAGCCTTGGATCAGGCCGTTTTCATTCCACCATCTCTCCGTTGTCAGTTCACCGCTTGTATTGTGAGCCCTTACCCAGTTACCCTCAAATTGCTCGAAACTCAAATTCGGGTCCCCGCAAGAAAACAGGATTAAGCAGAAGCAAAGATGAGCAAGTGTTTTCATACCGAAACCTTAGCTCTGATTAATGGATGAGGGTTGTAGTCAATCAATTCAAAGTCAGGGTAGTCAAAATCATAGATGGATTTAATTTCGGGATTAAGTTGAAGTTTTGGATAGGGTCTGGGGTCTCGGCTCAATTGCTCTTCAACTTGCTCAAAATGATCGTTATAGATGTGCGCATCTCCAAAACTGTGAATGAACTCACCGGCTTTTAAGCCACATTCTTGTGCGATCATAAGGGTCAGCAGGGCATAACTGGCGATATTGAAAGGAACACCTAAGAATAGGTCAGCGCTCCTTTGATAGAGTTGGCAACTCAACTTTCCATCGGCGACATAGAATTGAAATAAACAGTGACAAGGCGTTAAAGCCATTTGGTCTAATTCGCCCACATTCCAGGCATTTACAAGAATCCTTCTGCTGTTGGGATTGTTTTTAATAAGGTCTAATACTCTAGCCATCTGATCATGGGTTCTCCCGTCTGCTCCTTCCCAACTGCGCCATTGCTTGCCATAAACAGGGCCTAAATTTCCTTGCTCATCTGCCCACTCATCCCAAATCCTTACTCCCTTTTCTTTGAGGTACTTGATATTGGTGTCGCCTTTGAGAAACCAGAGCAACTCATAAGCGAGGGACTTGAAATGCACCTTTTTAGTGGTAATTAGAGGAAATGAATTCTCCAAATCAAACCGCAGCTGACCGCCAAAAACACTGATAGTTCCCGTTCCGGTTCGATCTTGCTTTTTAGTCCCGTTTTCGTAGACCTGTTTTAGGAAGTCTTCATACTGCCTCATCACCTACAAATCAAGGCCATTTTAATGAACCATTCTCAACAATATTTAAACTTCCTTGTTTAGTTTTGCGAACTTAATTTGAATTATGGCAGTAGCGATCAAGTTACCTAGAATGAGCGACACTATGGAAGAAGGAACCATAGTAAGTTGGGAAGTAAAACTAGGTGACACAATAAAATCTGGCGACATTTTGGCTGAGGTAGAAACCGATAAGGCAACCATGGAGCTTGAGAATTTTGAGAAGGGAACAGTTCTGCATTTAAATGTAGAAGAAGGAGGCACCATCCCTGTTGATTCTGTGATCGCTGTGGTGGGGTCAGAAGGTGAGGACTTTCAAGACTTGCTTAAAGAGACTCCAAAAGCTGAGAAAGAAGAGGTGAAAGAGGTGGAAGTGGCGGCGCAACCAAAAGAAGAACCCGCTGCTGAAGTTAAAGTCACTTCTCAAACCAGTCCACAATCTAGTCCAAGTCCATTAGATAATGGCAGGATATTCGTTTCGCCATTGGCTAAGAAAATGGCAGAAGAGAGGGGAATTGACCTAAATGCAGTCAGTGGCAGCGGAGACAATGGCAGAATTATCAAACGTGATATTGAGAATTTCAAAGCCCCTGTGGCTGGTACCAGCACCATTGGTGTTGAATCATATGACGAAGTTCCAGTGAGCCAGATGCGCAAGACCATTGCACGCAGACTTGCTGACAGCAAGTTCACGGCACCTCATTTCTACCTAACCATGGAGATCCGTATGGATAAAGCTATTGCAGCAAGAAAGGAAATGGTAGATTATGCCGAACAGAAGATTTCTGTAAATGACTTAATCATTAAAGCTTCGGCCATAGCATTGAGAAAGCACCCCATGGTTAACGCAGCATGGATGGGCGACAAAATACGACTCAACAAGCACGTACATGTTGGAGTAGCCGTAGCAGTTGAAGATGGCCTATTGGTTCCTGTTGTCAAGTTTGCTGACCACAAATCTCTTTCTGAGATTAGCACAGAGGTCAAGGACAAAGCAGCTAAAGCCAAGAACAAAGAACTTCAACCTGCAGATTGGGAAGGCAATACCTTCACTATTTCCAATCTTGGGATGTTTGGGATAGA
>JAHEKB010000112.1 GCA_024638525.1 Bacteroidota bacterium | reverse complement strand
CTCGTAGAATTCTCCATCATAAGACCTGCGGGCAGTTGGTTTCATTTTCTCCCCAAGATCGTAGAAGTTATAGGTACTCATGCCAGTAATAAGATGAATTTGAGGATGTTTTCTAACAAAGGCCTTCAGAAGATTTACACTTCTAAACCTACCCATGAAATCTTCATCTATATACTCCACCACGGCAGTTTCAGGATATATTACATAAGCCGTGTTTTCAGTAATCAGCGTATCCGCTAATTTGAGCATTCTTTCCAAGGTCTCAACTTCTTTTCCCGATTCAAATTTCAAATATGGATCTACATTGGGTTGTACAACTACGGCCTCATAGCTCGTGTATTTGTGCAGAGATTCTGCTTGCTGTCCTCTATGAAGAATGAGCAGAGATACTAAAATGGGCAGTGCAATCAATAGGCTACTTTGTACCAGCTTGCCTTTCCTTTTGTACTTAATTAACTTATACATACTGATATTGGCTAAAAGTACCCATAAACTTCCTCCAAGCATACCGGTATATTCAAACCATTGAACCACTTGAGGAAAGGCCGCAAAGACATTCCCAAGGCTAAGCCATGGCCAAGTGATCTCCCAATTGAGATGTAGATATTCAAAAGCAAGCCAAAAACAGACAAATGCGAAAAGCGACCGACTTGGACCAAATGCCTTTTTGGCCAATCTATAGGCCAAAAAGGGTAAAGTCATCAGAAGGCTGTTAGCAAAGAGCATGAAAACAGCACCTCCGGCAGAGGCGTGCCAAACCCACCACGTATTGGCCACATTAAACAACAGTAGGCCAAGGTAGGTGAGCAGAAAAAATCGCCAGCGATCCAATTTCTCTTCGAGTATAAAAAAGGGAACGAAGGCAACAAAAGACAAGAACCAAAGCATTCTTGGTGGCCAGGCTAAAAACAAAAAAACTCCTGGAAGTAATGTCAGGATTAATATTTTAAGTCGCTTATTCAATTGCTCCTCCTACTATTAAAACCATTTCACCCTTAGCTTCATTCTGTTCAAAATGTACCACAAGTTCTTTTGCCGATCCTCTAATGTACTCTTCAAATTTTTTACTTAGCTCTCTAGCAACAACCACTGGTCTGTCTTCACCTAAGAATTCTTCGAGCATTCTCAAGCTCTTTAATATTCTGTGCGGGCTTTCAAAGAAGACCGTTGTTCTTTTTTCTTCTTGCAAAGATTTGATCTTGCTCTGCTTTCCCTTTTTATGTGGCAAGAAGCCTTCATAGATAAAGCTGTCAGACGGCAATCCTGAACCTACTATTGCTGGAATCACAGCAGTGGCACCCGGTAAGACTTCAATGTTAATGCCATTGCGAATACATTCTCTAATCAACAAGAATCCAGGATCCGAGATACCCGGAGTACCGGCATCAGAGCATATGGCTATATGCTGACCAAATAGAAGTTGATCCACAATGTGGCCTAGCCTCTTGTGTTCATTATGCTGATGAAACGGACTCAATTTATTGTCAATTTCATAGTGATCGAATAATTTCTTAGTTTGTCTAGTGTCTTCGGCCAAGACTACATCGGCAGATTTTAACACCGCCACGGCCCTATAGGTAATATCCCCCATGTTCCCAATTGGTGTTGAAACTACTGACAAAAGACCTTTAGACATTGGCGCAAAAATATGCGCTATGTTGTCATCATGTTGAAGCCGAGGTAATTCTTATCGAATTATGGTCTAAAGGTCATATTATGAAATGGTTTTCACTGAGGACAATTTCTTTTGGCAGAGACGGGTTTGATTGGTGACATTTGCACCATGTGGGTATTCGTGCTCCTTTTTGGACTATTCAACTTCACACCAGATGAAGAACCTGACTTTAAACAAGAGCAGCTGGAACACCTACGCGTTCAAAAAGCGATTGCAGATAAAAAGGCTTGGATTGAGCACCTGCTATCCACTAACGACATCTGCATCGATTCATTTGATCTTTATATCAGAGCTTTCAAGTTTGAAGAAGACCTTGAACTTTGGGCCAAAAACAGAGATTCCAGCCGTTATATAAAGCTGTCAACTTATAAATTCTGCAGCAATGTAGGATCACTTGGCCCAAAACGGCGACAGGGAGATTTACAGATACCAGAAGGTCTCTATACCCTGAGCAAGTTCAACCCCAACAGCAATTACCACCTCTCCTTGAAGGTTGACTACCCCAATAAAGCAGATTCTATCAACGGATATCGCTATGACTTAGGTGGAATGATTTTTATTCATGGAGGTTGCAATACAATAGGCTGTATCCCAATCACTGATGACAAAATCAAGGAGCTCTATGTCATGGCTTTTTTAGCAAAGGCAAGTGGACAAGATGAAATTCCTATTCACATCTACCCTGCTCGTCTTGAACCTGAAAACATGAAATTGTTGGAACAAGCAGGGTCAAGCGATGAATTAAGGGATTTCTGGAGAAGCCTGGCTATGTCGTATCAACTATTTGAGCGCAGCCATAAAATCCCAGTTAGTAAAGTCAACTCCAGTGGACTATATCAGTTTCAATTGGACTAAGGTTTGTATTTACTTTCTCTATAAATTTGGTCGTGATCATCATTGAATATGAGTTCGACCAAACTCGTATTTGGGTTTCTTTCCATATAAGAACGGACAATCTGCCAACCCACCCACGCTCCAGCGCGCGGGGAGCTTTCATTGCCAAAAGGAGTCGTAAAAGGCCCATCATTGAAGAATTTGGAGATGTAGGCGTTCTTGTCAGAACTGAATAATACCTCATTCTCAACTAAATAAGCCCAAATGTTCTCTTCATTCGCCTTACACCATTCTATTTGACCCTTGGCGTAGGAGATCTTTAATGAATCAGCAGTTGCAGGCAATAGCTTGTCCATTGCAAACAGTATTTTACCTTCATAAATAGCTTCTTGTATAAACGAATTTGATTGAACTTTGGGTACCTTATAATATAGAAAGCTCTTTACGGCATTAGGAATCATATAATAGGGCTCAAACTTTTGCACGCGATAAGCTGGAAAGCGCGAGGGATCCAAGAGAGGATATATCTCAAAGTCTCTTCCCATATACATGTCTAAACCAAGGGCAAATGCCTTAGACTCTTCTATGAAGATGCTAGCAAATTCAAAGCTACTGACAAAAGAGACCATGGTTTCAATTTTTTCATCCGGGAAATAGTGATAGATTCTTTTGGCTGCCTTTTCCAATTCCTCTCGCTCGCGTTCAAGATCATCAAACTTCTCTTGGGTCAGTTTGAACAAGGAGTCCGGATCAGGATGAGAAATATAGCGCCTCAATTCCATGGCCAGATCTACTTCGGTCATTGACCCCATATGAGGGGGTTGAGGCATGATATTATAAAGATATATGGGGTGAAAATCGGGAAATTTATCATTTAGCTCCAAAAGGTCTTCTGTAGAGCCAGTGGCAAACAATGCTTGTTCATAGCGCTGTAGTTTCATTTCTAACTCTATGGCATCAATATCTATGTCTTGATATGATGGACCACAGCTGCTTTGAGATAGGCTCAGCAGACTTAAGAATATTATGTGAAGAACTATTCTCTTTTTAATCATAACCTTTGCATACAAAAATCCTCAAAATATGAAAATGAAGAACGTTGCAATACTAGCTTTAGGTCTACTAGTTAGCCAGAATTCTTTTGCACAGGACAACGAATTCCGATTTGGTTTAAAAGGAAGCATGAACATTGGATGGATTGCTCCAAATTCTAAAACTTTAGAGAGAGTTGGTACCAATATTGGGTTTTCCTATGGACCTATGGGAGACTACTATTTCAAGCCGAATTACGCACTGAGTATGGAGTTATTGATCTCTCAAATCAATGGGAGCATGATGATCAATTCAAATCAGGTCTTTAATTCCGATACCACTGCAACTGTAGTCAACGATCTGGAATACACCTATAAAACTCAATATGTCGAAATCCCTCTCAGTTTGAAATTCAGAACTAAAGAGATTGGATACATCACATATTGGGCAAATTTTGGCGTTGCTCCATCTTTTTTAATTGGATCCAAAGCAAGTCTGGCCGGCACTTTGCCTACCGGCATTAGTGCTCAAGATCCCACAGATTTCAAAACCAATGACAATGAAGGTGACCCTTTTACAGTCAATAACTTTGATGATGAGGTTTTTATCATAAGAATGCCTTTGATCATTGGAGGAGGAATAGAATACAAAATGGCAGGTTCCTCATCTCTTTATGCCGGAGTTCGGTTCAACAATAGCTTTACTGATATGTTTGTAAAGGATAAGAGCATTAGTGCAACCAATAATTATTTCAGCATTAATGCAGGCATATTCTTTTAAGAAATGAAGATATCACTGGCTCAATTGAACTACATCATAGGCGATGTAGAAGGCAATCTTGTCAAGATTAAAAAAAAGATTGAGCAAGCTAAATCTCAGGAATCTGATCTAATCATCTTTTCTGAATTGGCAATTAGTGGATATCCTCCCAAGGATTTACTGGACTATCCCAGTTTTGTCGATCGATGTGAAGATGCCATTGAGCAATTGACAGCTATGAGCGACGACTTGGGTATCCTCATCGGAAGTCCTAGTTGGTCACATTTAAAAAAAGGTAAGAAGCTCTACAATTCTGCCTTTTTTCTTCACCAAGGAAAAGTGCTGGCTCGAATCAACAAGAGCCTGCTTCCAACTTATGACATCTTTGACGAATACCGCTACTTTGAACCTGCGGCCTCTGTTGAAGTAGTTGAATTCAAGGGTGAAAGAATGGCTATTACCATCTGCGAAGACCTTTGGAACTTAACGGGAGACCACTTCTACCGAACGGAGCCAATGGAGGAGCTCAGAAAGCAAAATCCTTCTGTGATGGTCAACCTTTCCGGCTCCCCATATAGCTATAACCATGTTGAAGATCGAAGGGCTAGAATGCAATTCAATGCCAAGTTCTATCACCTTCCCCTTTTCTATGTAAATCAGGTAGGCGGAAACACGGATATTCTATTCGACGGAGGCTCTATGTTCATCAATAAGCAAGGTGAAATAGCTGAGGAATGTGCATTTTTTAAAGAAGATCTGAAAACGATTGATTGGAATTCAGCAAGCGACTACCCAGATAATCACGAAGAGTACCGAGATTACGATATTCAATTAATCCATGATGCCGTGATCATGGGTCTGAGGGATTACTTCGGAAAAATGAATTTTAAAACTGCTATTTTAGGATCATCCGGAGGCATTGATTCTGCCGTGGTTCACGCCTTGGCGGTGGAAGCCTTGGGTAAGGATAATGTAAAAGCGTATATGCTTCCTTCTCCTTATTCCAGCAAAGGTTCAGTTGATCACGCGGTGGAATTGGCAGAGAATTTGAATTCCGACTATAGCATTCTTCCGATTGAAGAAGTCTTCCAAAGTTTCAAGAACACACTGAAAGAAGAATTTGCAGATAAGCCAGCTGATGTCACTGAAGAAAACCTGCAAGCAAGAACTCGCGGAGTATTACTGATGGCCATTAGCAATAAGTTTGGCTCTATACTCTTGAATACTTCCAATAAAAGTGAAAGTGCAGTAGGCTATACTACCCTCTATGGAGACTTATGCGGTGGTCTATCTATTATTGGAGACCTATACAAGCAGCAAGTCTATGAGATGGCGCAATTCATCAACAGAAATGGTGTGATCATACCAGAATCCATCATCTCAAAAGAACCAAGCGCTGAGCTGAGACCAGATCAAAAAGACTCTGACAGCCTGCCAGACTACGCTGTACTGGATAAGGTCCTCTTTCATTACATTGAAGAACAAAAAGGATGGAAACAAATCGTTGCTGAAGGCTTTGAAGAAGATTTGGTCCGCTACATAGTAAAACTGGTTGATCGCAATGAGTATAAGCGGTTCCAGGCTCCCCCTACTTTGCGTATCTCACATAAAGCCTTTGGCTTTGGACGCAGAATGCCCATTGTGGGTAGATATCATCATTAGTTCTTTTTCTCCGAATAAGAGTTTCTGCTGAAATAAAATCTCGGATGGAGGTTTCGCAAGGCAATGGTCTACTTGCAGACAAAACTTCCGGGGGCTACGCCTCGCCTCCCCACTAGCAAATTACAGTTCACAGGAATCAGAGGCAAACCAATTCCGTTCACCGTGACTATGGAACTCACCATGTTGTATTTCCTCCTCTTTAGCCGAGTTAACAAAAAGAAAAAATAAGCCAAAAAAAAGGCCCGAACTCAAATTCGGGCCTTTATAAAATCTTATATCCTATTATTAGAAGATGAGTTGCTTTACAACTTCCGTTCTATTATTTGATATTACTTCAATCAAGTATGCACCTGGCTGGCCTGTATTAAATGTAGCCTCTTCCTCTGCCATTTTAGATTCAATCAACTTGCCTTGCATATTGTAAATATTGAATGAAGCAGAAGATCCATAACTGTTATCGTTGATTTGTACTTTAAACGCACCTGATCCCAAAGTCATCACCTTAAACAACTCGCCATCAAGTACTTCAACTATCATACTTTCTGTATAATCATAAGTACCGTTAAAGTCAGTTTGCTTAACCCTATAGTATCCATGAGATCCCATATCAGTATTGTGCATGAAGCTATAATCCAAGACCTCATTGCTATTACCTCCTTCTGCTAGTGAGTAAACGGTTCCAACAGGTATCCAATTTGCATTGTCTGTGCTAAACTCAATTTCAAAATGACTATTGTCAATTTCAGAAGCTGTGGTCCATTGTACCTCAATATATCCTGCACCAATATCCGTCGCTGAATAATCAATCCACTTAACTGGGACTGGGCCACCAGAGCCAATTCCGCCTGCAGTATTAATATCATTAAATGAGGCATAGGTAGTTCCTGCTGATCCTCCTGTAATACCTCCGCTACATGTAGCAACCAAAGTACCCCCAAAATAGATTCTTTTCTGACCTACGCAAGTAACAGCTGCTACCTGACCATTATTGAACAGACGAATAAGGCTATTGGAGCTCAACCAGAATTCATCTGCACTACTTCCGTTCGTTCCAAAATTTATGGTACCATATACTGAATATACCAAATCATAACCGTCTAAATCATCGCATACACCAGAAATGATTAGTGACACCCCTGCATTGATCACGATTTCATCGCCATTGGCAAATGTCTTACCACTGATAAAATTGGACCAAGTAGAACTTGAACTGATTGTGTGAACAGTTGCTTGAGAAGTCGAGGCCAAGATAAATAAAAGGCCAAAGAGTAAAATTTTTGTCTTCATAATAATATGACTAAGGTTAAATATTGATAAGTAATTAAAGTTTTCTAACGAAACAAAAATAAAGTGACAATTCTTTTAAAAAAAGTAATATGAATAAGTTGTTAGCTTTCGAAAGATAATTATTCAAATTTTCCATTTTTGAACTAATAATTATCCAAAAACCACAAAGTGTTTCAAAGTTTATGTATTGATAATAAG
>JAHEKB010000111.1 GCA_024638525.1 Bacteroidota bacterium | reverse complement strand
TTTAATAAGGTAGATTTTTACTGTTAGAAGGTTCGGAGGTTTGGATTTAGAATTTGGAACTTATGATTTCAGCACAAGCTTTCTCTCCCCACCCCGGGGGAAAAATAGGATTTTCGATAAAACAATGGTCGATTAATCTATGGCTTGTTAAGCAACGAGTAGGAATAATGAAAGTTCGAAGATTCGAAGGTCCCGGCTCCGGCTCTCGGCTCCATTTACTCGTTCCTAAAAACAAATTGCTTCTTGTCACTCAACTCAAGAACTATAGAAGAATCTGCGTTGACCTTGCCCGCTAAGATATCCTTGGACAAGGGGTTGAGCACCTCACGCTGAATGGCACGTTTGAGTGGCCTTGCTCCAAAAGTAGGGTCATAGCCAATTTCACCTAGCCAATCTAGAGCCGTTTCTGTAGCACTGAGTGCCACTCCCTGAGCCTTGAGCATGTTCACCACATCCTTGAATTGAATCTCCACTATAGCTCGGATATCCTCCCTGCTCAATGGTTTAAACATGATGAGTTCATCTATTCTATTTAAGAATTCTGGTCGAATGGATTTCTTGAGTAAATCAAAGACTTCTACTTTAGTCTTGGCCTCAATCTCGTCTGTATTGTCCTCGGTCAAAGCGGCAAAACGCTCTTGAATTAAGTGCGCTCCAATATTGGAGGTCATGATGACAATGGTGTTTTTAAAGTTTGCAGTTCTACCCTTATTGTCGGTCAAGCGTCCGTCATCTAGGACCTGTAGCAATATGTTGAATACATCCGGATGGGCTTTTTCAATCTCATCCAAAAGGATCACAGAATATGGTTTGCGGCGAACAGCTTCTGTGAGCTGACCTCCTTCGTCATAGCCGACATAACCCGGAGGCGCACCTATCAATCTACTGACTGTATGTTTCTCCTGGTATTCACTCATGTCAATCCGAACCAAAGCATCGTCGCGATTAAAGAGATATTCAGCCAATGCTTTGGCTAATTCAGTCTTACCTACCCCTGTAGTTCCCAGAAAAATGAATGAACCTATTGGTTTCTTAGGGTCTGACAAACCAGCCCGGCTCCTGCGTATAGCATCTGAAACTGCGTTGATGGCTTCGTCTTGGCCAACGACCCTATTGTGTAATTCATTTTCCAAATTCAGCAATTTTTCACGCTCACTTTGCAACATGCTCTGCACGGGAATACCCGTCCATTTGCTGATGACCTCTGCAATGTCTTCACTAGTAACCTCCTCTTTAACTAAGCTGCTCACCTCTTGTTTAGCATGGAGATTTTCCTTCAGCTCCTCTAGTAATGACTCTGCATCTTTTATCTTTCCGTATCGGATTTCGGCCACCTTTCCAAAGTCCCCTTGGCGTTCAGCTTGATCAGCCTCCAAGCGCAATTGCTCAATAGATTCTTTGCTGGCTTGTATTTTGTCAACTACTTCTTTCTCCGCTTGCCAACTTGCTTTGAGTTGATTTCTATCTTCGCTGAGATTAGCAATTTCCTCATTGAGCTGCTTTAATTTCTTATCGTCCTTTTCTCGTTTAATGGCTTCACGCTCTATTTCCAATTGCATGATCTTTCGTTCGATCTCATCCAATTCTTCAGGGACCGAATCGATCTCCAGTCTCAATTTTGCTGCAGACTCGTCAATCAAGTCAATGGCTTTATCCGGCAAGAAACGGTCAGAAATGTATCGCTGAGAAAGCTCTACCGCGGAGATGATGGCCTCATCCTTAATGCGAACCTTGTGGTGGACTTCATAGCGCTCCTTTAATCCTCTTAGAATCGAAATGGCATCTTGAGTGTCCGGCTCATCCACCAAAACGGTTTGAAACCTTCTTTCTAGAGCTTTGTCTTTTTCAATATACTTCTGGTATTCAGCCAAAGTGGTTGCACCAATGGCTTTTAGTTCGCCTCGGGCCAATGCAGGCTTGAGTATGTTGGCTGCATCCATGGCTCCTTCTCCGCTAGCCCCGGCACCAACCAAAGTGTGAATTTCATCAATAAAGAGAACAATCTCGCCGGCAGCCGAAGTAACTTCTTTAACTACGGATTTAAGTCGCTCCTCAAATTCTCCTTTGTATTTGGCCCCGGCGATGAGAGATCCCATGTCTAGACCATATATCTGCTTGCTCTTTAAGTTTTCAGGTACATCACCACTAATTACTCGATGAGCCAGTCCCTCCGCTATGGCTGTCTTACCCACTCCGGGCTCCCCAATTAAAATGGGGTTATTCTTGGTTCTTCTGGACAGGATCTGCAATACCCGCCTAATCTCTTCATCACGACCAATAACAGGATCCAATTTACCCTCTCTAGCCAATTGATTCAGGTTTCGAGCGTATTTATTTAGTGCATTATATTGTCCTTCAGCACTTTGAGAAGTTGCTTTACTGCCGCCACGCAAAGCGGTAAAGGCCTTGCTAATTTCTGCGCTTTTAACTCCTGCATCTTTCAGCATATTGGCCACTTGATCTTTTGCATCTAACAAAGCCAAGAAAACATGTTCTAAAGTCACGAATTCATCTTTGAACTTACTCATTATGCTCGTGGCTCTGACAAGCGCCGTTTGGGCATCTTTAGAAAGAAATTGTTGATCGCTTCCACTTACTTTGGGAAAGGAAATCAATATGCTTTCTAGGGTTTTGTTTATTCGTTCTGTATTCGCATTGACTTGTTTCAGCGCATAAGAGATCAAGTCCTCATCTACCAGCAATAGGGCTTTGAGTAAATGGGCCGTCTCAATAGACTGATGTTCAGAGGCCAGAGCAATCTCCTGAGCTTTCTGAACGGCTTCTTGCGATTTAATGGTAAAATTATTCAGATTCATTTGACAGCAGTCCTTCAAATTCAAGACCAAGCTATTAATAAGGTCAAAATGTCTTAAAAATGCACTAAAGAAAAGACTATCAAGACATTATGTCCTTTTTCTAAGTGCGAAACTCAAATGACGATGGGCTTCATGTGTCAAAAAGGCCAATTCGTAATTCTGATCTTTACAAAACTGATTGACCGCGGGTACAACGCCATATCTCAAAATGCCCTTTGAAGATATCAAGGTATAATCATGACCACAGATCAAGCCATTGTTCTTAACCACTCGAGAACTTTCCATTAGTTCCTCTAAAGTGGTTTTATAGCTGTGATCAGTATCTATATACACCCAGTCGAATGAATCAGATTCCTGGTCTTTCAAAAATTTCAATGAATAGGTCTTGTGCAATTGAACCTTTCCCAATGACTCAAATTGATCAATACACATTTGATGCAGCGACTTATCAGTCCATGTATCGACAAGATGCAATTCTTCAGGTTCAACAATTTCCATAATTGCCTGGCTGAATTCCCCTTTGTTCACTCCTAATTCTGCCCCTCTTGATGCTCGTGGTAAGGATTTTAACAAGTCAAATCTACTGCCTAGAAGCTTAGTGTTAACCGTCGATTCAGGTGGCATTTCTGGCAGTTCTAGCTCAGGATATTTGGTGGACCATATTCTCTGAGCTATGGTATAAGATATCTTCTTAAAAAAGTTCGTCATTAAGACAAGGGGAACAAATGTAAATATTCTAACTTCGCTCAATCAATGCAATTCACCAATAGAATAAATCGCGTCCAAGTTTCCCTCACTATTGGGATGGCTAAAAAAGCCAGAGAACTCAAGGCAGAGGGCAAAGATGTGATCAGTCTTAGTTTGGGAGAGCCAGATTTTGACACTCCAGAACACATCAAGCAAGCTGCTGTGCGTGCCATTGAGTCTGGCAAGACCAAATACCCTCCCGTTGGCGGTATTCCCGAATTGAAATCAGCGATTGCGCAAAAATTCAAAAGGGACAATGGTCTGGAATATAAAGCAACAGAAATCATGGTTTCAACGGGTGCTAAACAATGCATCATGAATTGCATGCTGAGTTTAGTGCAAGAAGGTGATGAGGTTCTAATTCCACTGCCATATTGGGTAAGTTATTCAGAAATGGTAAGGTTTGCTGGTGCAAAGCCAGTTTTTGTTCCGGCAAAATTTGAAGAGGGATTTAAATTGGATATAGCCGCACTGGAATCAAAGATCAATGCCAATACTCGTTTGATGATATTTTCTAGCCCCAGCAATCCCGCCGGAAGTGTAATTGAAAAATCAGAGTTAAATGCAATTGCTCAAATTGTAAAACGCAATCCTCAAATGACCGTGATCTCCGATGAGATTTACGAACACATTTTGTTTGAGGGGGAACACCAAAGCATCAGTCAGTTCCATGATATTAAAGACCAATTGGTGATTGTCAATGGCGTTTCTAAAGCATATGCCATGACAGGATGGAGAATAGGCTATATGGCAGGTCCTGAAACTGTAATCAGCGCTTGTGATAAATTACAAGGGCAATTTACTTCAGGGGCTAACTCCATTGCTCAATGGGCCGCTGTTACTGCCCTAAACGACGGTCTTGCCCCAACTGAAGAAATGGTGCGCACTTTTATAAGGAGAAGAGATCTTATGGTCGAATTGTTGTCAGAGATTGAGGGATTTGAAGTGGACGTACCCAAAGGTGCATTTTATCTATTTCCTAGAGTATCATCCCTCTATGGCAAAGACTTAAATGGAAGGCGAATTGAAAACAGTCTTGATTTGGCAGCCTATATCTTAGATGAAGCATTGGTAAGTGTTGTTCCTGGACAAGCCTTTGGTATGGACGACCACATAAGAATCAGTTATGCCTCCAGTGAAAGCGAATTAAGAGAAGCCGTAAAACGGATTAAAAAAGTTATAAGCAATGAATTTCAATCAGCTATTTGAGGAGTTTGAAGATCTTAAAGTGATCATATTGGGCGACAGCATGCTAGACGCCTATTTTTACGGCAGGGTCAACCGCATAAGCCCTGAAGCGCCGGTTCCTATTGTAAACCTTCAACACAAGGAACATCGATTGGGCGGGGCGGCTAATGTGGCCTTGAATATCAAGGCCTTGGGAGCAAAACCGATATTATGCACACTAAAGGGCAATGATCGCGACGGAGAGACCTTAAAGCAACTCATTGCTGAATTGGGTATTTCTATAGATGGTCTGATCAATGACTATAATCGAGGAACAACGGTTAAGACCCGCGTAATTGGAAACAATCATCAGCTATTGAGGATTGATGAAGAAGAAACGCACGAGATTGACACGAATGTAGAATCGCTCTTATACGAAGCGGTTAAGCACTTCATTAAGGATGCAGATGTGCTGATCATGCAGGATTACAACAAGGGCCTGCTTACTCCCAATTTGATCAAAAAGGTGATCAAGCTGTGCAAGGATGAAGGAGTTAAAACCGTGGTTGATCCCAAATTCAAGAACTTTTTTGAATTCCAAGGCGTTGACCTATTCAAGCCCAATAAGAAGGAAATAGCACAAGCTTATAATAAAGCAACTATCAGCAGTGCACAGGCTATTGATCTATCCAAAGAACTGAGGGAAAGTCTTGGAGCAAAGAACGTACTGACTACACTTTCAGAAGACGGAGCAGCTCTGATCAATTCCAAAGATGTATTTCATGTGCCCGCACATGCCAGAAAGGTATTGGATGTTAGTGGAGCAGGAGATTCTGCATTAAGTGCAGCGGCACTTTGTGTAGCACTGGACAGTCCTGAAATGGTGATTGCCGAGATCGCCAACCTCGCTGGAGGTTTAGTTTGTGAACAAGTTGGGGTCGTTCCAATTGACAGGGACACCTTATTGGATGAGCTTTTAGAGTTGGGAATAACCCAAAGATTATACAGAACCGACAACCGCTAATCCTTCAAGAGATCCGGCCTACGTTCACGCGTGATTCTTTCAGCCTGCTCCAACCTCCACTCTTCTATTTTTTTAAAATTACCGCTCAGAAGCAGATCGGGGACTTTCATACCTTCGAAGTCTGATGGACGAGTGTAAACGGGAGGTGCCAATAAGCCGTCTTGAAAGCTGTCCGTAAGGGCTGATTCTTCATCAGAGATCACCCCTGGTACGAGTCTACAAATAGCATCTGTAACAACAGCCGCAGCCAGCTCTCCCCCACTGAGCACATAGTCTCCAATGGATATTTCAGATGTAATGAGTTCTTCCCTTATTCTTTGATCGATCCCTTTATAGTGTCCGCAAAGCATAATGATATTCTTTTGCAAACTGAGTTTATTGGCTTCTCTTTGATCAAACTGTTGACCATCAGGACAGAGATAAATAACTTCGTCGTAATCCCTTTCTTTTTGAAGGCCCCTTATGCAAGCAAATATGGGTTCAACACGCATGACCATTCCGGCACCACCTCCATATACATAGTCGTCCACTTGCTTATGAGGTCCGATACCGTAATCCTTTAGGTTGTGAGTGTAGATATCGATTAGGCCCTTGTCTTTTGCACGTTGAACAATGCTGTGCCCTAAGGGGCTGTCCAGTAATGCGGGTTGAACCGATATGATGTCTATTCTGATCACAAGTCAAGTAATCCGATTGGCAAGTTACAATAGATCTCCTTGTTTTCGTGAGATACGGCCTTGACAATGGCTTCAACGAAGGGAATCATACGCTCTTTGCCATTGTACTCCACTACCATCATTTCCTGTTGAGGGAACTGCAGCATTTGCTTCAAACTACCTATGCGTTCCAGCTTATCATCAATGAGAGCATAACCAATCAGAGAATGAACTTCTGTAGACTGCTGATCTCCTTTTGTAATGTACAATTCACGGCCAATTAGAGTAGAGGCCATCTCCATGTCTTTAACAAATTCGAAACTAAGGATAAGATAACCCGAACCGCTTTTTATGCTGTTGATGGGATATGGAATGAATTGTCCGTGAATATTTACAAAAAGAAAGTCGCCCTGGTCTAAGGCGACTTCATTTTCAAGTTCTATTTGTAATTCTCCTTTAACGCCATGAGTCCGCTTGATAAAACCAATTTGGCTCAAGTCCTCAGGCTGGATCATTTTACTTTGATTCTTTTTCTGCTTCTGCAGCTGGCTCTTCAGCTGGTGCTTCTGCTTCAGCAACTGGCTCTTCAGCTGGTGCTTCTGCTTCTGCAGCTGGCTCTTCGGCTGGTGCTTCTGCTTCAGCAACTGGCTCTTCGGCTGGTGCTTCTGCTTCTGCAACTGGCTCTTCGGCTGGTGCTTCTGCTTCTGCAGCTGGCTCTTCGGCTACCTCTTCAGACAATGGAGAGTTCTTTTCAGCAATAGCTTTTTCTCGGGCTACCCTGACCTCTTCTTCACGCTTGTGCGCTTCTGCAGCTCTTTCGGCATCAGTCTTAGCTAAATTGTCTTTTTTAGCTTCAATCTGAGCTGCCTTCTGTTCTAGCCACGCCTCAAATTTCTGGTTGGCCTCTTCTTCGCTAAAGGCGTCTTTGGCTACTCCTTTGAGAAGATGATTCTTGTACATTGCCCCTTTATAGGACAAAATTGCTTTACAGGTGTCAGTTGGCACTGCACCGTTTTGTAACCAGCGAACTGATGCATCTAGATCCAGATC
>JAHEKB010000110.1 GCA_024638525.1 Bacteroidota bacterium | reverse complement strand
TTTACACCATTAACTACAATGGATGCATTAGTTCAGATACAGCGATTGGAGAACTGCGTGCCAAGGGTTTAAAGTCAAATTTCACTTCATTGAACAATATTCACTGTGATACCGTACATACGGTCAATTTAATCAATACCTCAGATACGGTAAGTTCAGTCATACAAAGTTTTGAATGGAATATATTTGAGCAGAGTACCGATAGCCTGTATTTTACCTCCAATCAAAAGGACATAGATGTTGCCATTTATGAATTGCCTAGTTATTACAATGTTCAATTGATTACCACCGATACGCAAGGCTGCAGCGACACTTTCATGGCCAATAGGTACATTAGAGTGGCACCCTACAACATCACCATCAATCATTATCCCAAGTTGAGCTGCCCAGGATCAAGGGTGTATTTTCAAAATCGCACACCGTTTGCATCTTATGGAGGAGTGACAAGCTACAACTGGGAAATGTACAATGAGGATGAAAGCTCGGTATTATATACCTCAACAGCGAGAAGCCCTTTATATATTTACAACGACACAGGCCTATACAGCTATAAGGTAGTGATAGAAAATAGTCTGGGTTGCAAGGATTCGGCCATTTTCACTGATACGGTCAAAGTATACGATCTCATTCCAGATTTTCAGCTGAGCGATACCGCAATTTGTTACGATGATTCAATACAGCTTATAGCATCAAGCCAACCATCCTCTTCAGAGTATATTTTTGAATGGGAATTACGCGATACTTCAGGTCAAATAATTTCTACTGCAGATTCTGATACCGTTTGGGCCAAAATGCCTAATCCGGGTCCTTATCAGATGAAAATGAGGCATAGGGTATTTAGTTATCAAGTCTTGGATGCGTGTTTGGATTCAGTTGAACGAACATTGTATGCTGATGGAGTAAAAGGAAATGTGCAATTGCCATCGGCTTCTGGTTGTGCTCCACTTACGATCAATCCGACTTTTGCCATTGAGTTTAATAATCACACTGGCGATACAAGTACAGCACTTCAATACAATTGGTCAGTTTCGCCAAATGTCGGTGTAGACTTGATCGGAGCGACAACAGCTAATCCAGAATTCACATTTTATGAAGAGCGGAATTATAGGATATCGGTGTTTGTAACCAATTCTTCTGGTTGTGGTTATTTTGATGAAGATGGAGCAGCATTGAGGGTGGGAGTTGATGCCAATTTCGGGCCAGGTAGATCATCACATTGTGTCAATAAGCCTTTTAGGATCACTAATTTTTCTCAAGGTGAACCAGATAGTCTTGTTTGGAGCATAGATCCACCGGTGGCGTTTAGCTTAGACAGCGTAAGTGATACCCAATTCGATTTGACCATAGCGGATACAGGTTCGTACTTCTTCAAATTGACGGCATATAAAGACAATAATTGTGTGGACAGTGCTGTGCGTCAATACACCATTGTTAATTTTAATGCTGATTTCGGTGTTGTGGACTCTAGTCTTCTTTGTGCACCCCAAGCTTTTGAGTTTTATGACCTTTCTGTCAATGCAGATTCTCTTTTTTGGTTTTTTGAAGATGGTGGCACACTTAGAAATGATACTTCCAATGCTTTTTACACTTTCAATTCCAACGACACTTTTGATGTAACTGCTGTTGCATATAGCAATTTGGGTTGTTACGATACCCTCAGTAAGATAGACTATGTAAATATTGTTGGACCAACGGCTGCTATGAGTTTAGTTAATTCAGAGGGTTGTGCACCCCTGCAGGTGAATTTCATCAATGAATCAATAAACTATTCGCTGAGCTTTATCGATTATGGGGATGGCTCAGGCTTGGATTCCAGCGGTGCATTACAACATACTTATGTCGTTTCAAATAATGATTCAGTTCAGTATTTCAGTCCAACCCTTTATGTTGAGCACGTCAATGGCTGTCTCACAAGCATCAGATTGGATAGCGCGATTAAGGTTTATGAGACTCCGTTACCCTTGTGGACTATCGGACCTAATGATTCCCTTTGTCCCGGTCTATTTTTAAATTTCTCAGATAATATGATTTACGCAGACTCCATTCGTTGGAGCTGGGATGGGGTTGTATTGAGCAATAGTCCATTGGATTCCATATTGTTGAGTGATACAGGAGATCATAGAATTGATCTTTTTCTTCAAAATGATCAAGGCTGCACAGCAAGTGATAGTGGAATGGTATACACACACAGCATACCGCCTTTGGTCTTTGATACTGCATACTACCTCTGCTCGGAGGATAGGGTTTATAAAACAGTCCGGTCTGAATATGGTTCCATCGGTGCCATATTTAATTGGAACATGGGCGAATCTGGCAACCCCGAGAATATACAATCGGCCGATTCCGGGAGAGCCTGGATCAGCTATCAGCTCTCAGGATTAAAAGATATTCATGTAGTGGCTGATTATTTCAATGGTTGCCAAATGATTGACTCTACTCAAGTTTTCATTATTGGCATAGACAGTTTGCCTCCAGTGCAGATCAATTATGTTACCGTAGATGAAAGCGGCGGAATCACCATTGATCATCAACAGAGTAATTATAAGTTCTTCGATCAATACGAATTGCGAAGCAATGGTTCAGCATTCTTGACAGAATCCAATTCAACCGTTCTCAGTCAATACGATGCGGTTGGTGTAAGTCCTGGAAACAGCTATTGTTACGACATTCGGGTTTCCGACCAATGCGGTAAAAGCACTCCATATGCTATGGAGCACTGTGCCATAGTATTGAGCACCGGCAGCACAACTCACAAAGTGGTCGACCTCAACTGGACACCTTATATCGGCTGGTCTGGGGTGAGTAGATATGAGGTATTTCGGAAAGTAGGGTCCGAGCCATATGTGAAAATAGGAGAGGTTGATGGAACAACTTACAGTTATTCTGACTCTAACCTATGTCAAGACAATTATACGTATCACGTAAGAGCCAGTCAGCTATCAGGACCATATTCTTCAAGGAGTAATTCTAGTTCAGTTATACCGATGTACATCAATAATACCAATGTGCCTTCGGTAAAGTATGCCACCGTAGATGAACTATTGAATATATATGTGGTATGGAATGAAAGTCCGTATGACCTGGGTACTACATATGAATTGACCAAGTTTGAAGAGGATTTCAGTAATCAAGTGGATCTCATTTTATTGACAGATACCTTCTATTACGATGTGAATGTGATTACATCTGAATTTAGTTATCTCTATGCACTGACAGAAATAGATCCTTGCGATTTACAAACTTCAACGGGTCGTTATGCCAAGACTATTTTATTGACCGGATTTTACGAAGGAGCGGGAAGTCGCCTTAACTGGTCAGCATATGAAGACTGGGAGCAAGGCGTAGAGCGATATCAAATTTTAGTTCGCGAATATGGAGGGTATACCATAGTGGATGAGGTAAGTGCCAATACCCTCAGCTATTTTGATCCGGGAATACATCAAGAAAATTCTGACGGTAATTACGAGTATAAAATCCGAGCAATAGGGGTTGATGGAGACAGCAGTATGTCCAATCCCATTTTTATAAGTGGAAATGCCTTGGCTTTAATTCCCAACGCTTTTAGTCCAAACGGAGATGACATCAACGATGTCTTCAAACCCTATATGCGTTTTGCAGTTCAATCAAGTGATCTCAGGCCAACTGATTTCCAAATGAGCATTTACAACCGTTGGGGAGAGTTGGTGTATTTCAGCAATGACAAAGATGCAGGCTGGGACGGGAATTACAAAGGTGAGCCAGCCCAACAAGATGTTTATTTCTACCTTTTAAAAATCACAGATATTAGGGGCCGAAGTTCTTTTTACGACGGCACCTTGACTCTATTGAGGTGATCAGTGTAGAACGATTCGTTCAAAGAAGTATTGACCTTCTGAAACGAATTCCAACAAATAGATTCCCGACTCAAGCACAACTTCGGCTTTGCCTTCCGTTGTTTCTCCTTGTAGGGCTATTCTTCCACTCATTTCATAAATCTTATAACTGCCCTGTGCTCTGTTGCCGTTGATACTTATATGTATTGATCCTGAGCTTGGATTGGGGTATACCTTGATTCTCGATTCTGAAAAATCATCTAAGCCAAGACCATCAGAGATGACCACAGAATAATCTTCAACTTCTCCTGTTCGATCTCCACAAGGGTTAGGGGTCTCATTCCAATACTGACTTCTCACCCTCATCCTCAAGGTGTCGTTAATCAGCGCGTCGGCAGGAACCGTGAAGCTTGCTGAACTGAAATGATTGATGTCAATGGTGCTCATCTGAATCCACTCACTGTTGTCAAAGATTAGGTCTCCATTGAAGTCAATCCAAACAGCTGTAGTATCAGGTTCCCAGTGATATTGCATCCCAACATTCACCTCATAGGTTTCGCCCCTTTTTAAGTTAACCGTCTGACCCGTGAAATCTCCATAGTAATCTTGTCCGCTGGAGTTACTCAGAGTATGCAGCTCTACATAATTGATATAGTCACTTGTTGTTCCGTTAGTTCCGCTCGCACGGCAGTATTTGGCCGGTCTTACCATATACATAAAATGAAAGCTCTCTGTGAGCATGCTTCCTTTTTTCGCATAAACTTTGAAATAAACCAGATCGTTGCTGTCAGAAAGGGGTATGTGATCCACGCTTTTCCATTGATTGTTGCCAACGGAAACCATACTCAAGTTTTGGTCAAATTCTTTTGAATTAATAGAATACTTTATATAGGCTTCATCTGCCACTATATTATCCGAAAGTTGAGCACTAATGTATTGCGCCTGTTTATAGTTTGGTTCAATAGTGGTTGGTGAATTGCTGATCTCTGTCTTTATTATAGCGGGGTAATCTTTCCGACCTACTAAGTGGTATTCCCATAAACCTCGTCCCCAACTTGCAGCTCTTAAAGTATTGCTCGAACGATGAATCTTCAAATCGTTTATGGTTACATTGGGTAGGTTCTGATTATAGAGTTGCCAATGAGTCCCTTCCATTGATTTGTAATACACACCAATCTCAGCACCGACATAGATAAAGCTTGAGTCTTGATGATCTATCACTACGGATCTCAAAGGCATATTGCCCAAGTTATATGTGATATTTTGCCAATTGGCTCCAAGATCATGAGATACATATATCTTTTTGTTGTTGTTGCTATAACTACCGTAGGTAATGATTATGGTGCTGTCCCTATTCGGATCAAAGCAAACATTGGTCAAACTGTGATTTAGATCTGGATTATTAATGTTGTTCCAAATCGTGCCACCATTAGTAGTTAGTCTGATGCCTGAGCCATCCACGGCAACCATAATATCGGTATTGTTTTCTGCGATAGCTGCAAGATCTACTCTTCCCATTCCGGGGCTACCTATTAATTCCCAGCTGTCACCAAAATTCAAGGCTTTATGCATATTACTACTGAAGTGATAGAATTCCATCTGATTGCTAGGATCTAATAAAAGAGGTGCAACCCATGCAGCATTGCTTGAGCCCGATTCCGGTGTCCCAATACCTTGCCTGCTCTGACCACCGTCGGTGGTTCTGTTTCTGGTACCGAATTGCCAACTTCCAACCATCCAATCCGAATTTAAGGGGTGAATAATGGCTTCCATGCCGTCTCCTCCATTCCACTCTATCCATTGATTATTGGACAGTATACTCGTGCCGTTGTCTTGTGATCCACACATGTTCTTATACCAATCCCCTTGACTTATACCAACGCGATAATTCTCTCTAATTCCCGTTCCATTGTTCAGCTTAGTCCATGTGGTACCATTGTCCGTGCTCTTGCATAAATAGCCATCCGTTCCTACATAAAAGTTGCCGTTGAGGGTCTCTAAGGTTCTGATATCTGCATGGATATAAGAGATGCTGTAGGGTTGACTCCAAACGGTTGTCTGATTAAATGAATCCCCTCCATCGGTACTGACCTCCAAATCTACATAGCCGTAGAGTATAACATTGCTGTCGATATCCGATATGGCCATGCCTCGGCAAGATTCATCTGGATTGTTCAAGAAGGTATAGTTCACACCTTTGTCGTTGGATTTCCATACGCCAGCGGAGGAAGCAAATATGACCATGTCTTCGCTGCTTGGGCTAGTGGCTACATATCCCCAATTCCCGTTGCCACTAATAGTATTTGAAGTAGTAAAACTTTTAGCCGTGTCCTGACTTATATAAACGCGGCTTGCGTTAGAACTGGTCGTCAAATAAATGGTATGGTCTTCGGTAGGGTGAAAAGCAATATCGCGAATGTTATTACCCATGACCTTGACCCAGGTGTTTAAATCATCATTAGATCTGTAAAGACCATAGTTAGTCCCAATCAGGACCAAGTTGTCAATCCTAGGGTGGTAGTGGATAACATTGATACTAAAGTTGGAACCCAAACCTCCAAGCCCCAAGATATCCGGATTGAAGTTAGAAGCAACCCAGTTTAAGCCACCATCGACGGATCTGTATACACCATGAGAATAACCGTTGTAAGCATTGCGGACATTGATTAGAACAGAATCGCTGTTGGTCGGTTTAGCCGTGATGGCATTTACCCCTGAAGCTACAAGAAAATCTGTGGTGTTTTGCCAAGTTTCGCCTTCGTCTGTGGTTCTCCAAAAACCACCGCTTCTAGAACCCATGTAAATCTTTTGGGTATTGGATGGATCCACGTAAAAGGATTCAACTCTGCCAATTCCCGCAGAGTAATGAGAGGTAATGCTATCGGCATCATAAGGTCCAAGATCTACCCATCCATTGGACCAATCCAATTTGTTTTTATTGTATTTGAGATTGGAAATAAAATCTTGATAACCATGTGCTGCTATTTGATGGTCAACATTGGAGCGGTCTCCCGAAGGGGCAAATCTCGCTTCGTTATAGTACTTCCATCTTTGGTATCCAATATATCCGCTGCCTTTACCTTTGTCGTGTGTTTCAAAATACTGGTCTGCAGCCTTAACTACCTCATAGTAGTTAAATGAAGGGTCGGCCATCATCTTTTTGTATTCCTGTGCTAATAGATTTCCGCTACAAAAGCAGATAAGAAGAGTGAGTAGGCAAATATTTCGCATAGGTCGCGAATTTACCTAAATAAGTAAGGATGAATGTCAGAATTGCTTACTCTTCAGCAAAGTATTTATAGAAATAGGGTATGGTTTCTATTCCTTTATAGAAGTTGAATAATCCGTATTTTTCATTTGGCGAGTGTATAGCATCAGAATCCAATCCAAATCCAAAAAGGACGGTTTTTAGACCAAGGACCTCTTCAAACAGGGCTACAATTGGGATAGATCCACCGCCTCTGGTGGGAACAGGTTTTTTGCCAAATGTGGTTTCCATAGCTCTCGATGCAGCTCTGTATGCCTTGCTATCTGTTGGCGTCACTACAGGTTCGCCTCCGTGGTGTATGCTCACTTTAACCTTTACACTCGCGGGTGCAATGGATTCAAAGTGCTTTTGGAATAATTCACTGATTCGACTACTGTTTTGATTTGGAACCAAACGCATGGAAATCTTGGCATG
>JAHEKB010000109.1 GCA_024638525.1 Bacteroidota bacterium | reverse complement strand
CGTGAATGACATCATTCCATTTGATAGGTATGCTTTTAGAATTGAAGAAGAATAAGGCGATCAGTATCACGCTTAATACTCTTGCTAGTATGGTTGCATATCCAGCTCCATTCAAGCCGTAGGCTGGGGAACCCCATTTTCCAAAAATGAAAATCCAATTGAGAATTACATTGATTATCAGGCTAATGATAGTGACGTACATGCCTGCTCTGGTGTGTTGATATCCATCGCATAGGTTCTTGATAAAGAAGAAGAATAGCATGGGGATGGACGAATAGGCCAATAGTCGCATGTATGGAATGGCCAGTTCTGCCACCTTTGCATCCTGCTTGAACCAATGGAAGTTATACTCCATTAAGAGCAAAAGCAGGAAAGTGCCTGCAGCAATCAACACCGTTATTATTGTCGAATCTCTAAATACCAGACTCCCGGCATTTCTTTTATTCTTTCCCTCGAGTATGCTAATTACGGTGGCATAGGCTATGGTGATGCCCATTGGAAATACGGCGATTAGAAAGAAAATACTGTTGCTTATGCCCCCTGCAGCTAGCTCATAATAACCCAATTGAGACACCATCAAGTTGTCAAAGAAACCGGTGAGAACCATTCCTAATTGGGCCACGATGATTGGCCAACTTATTTTAATGATATTTTTGAGATAGTTGCCGAGCAAGTCGGCAAAAGAAGCCATAAATGGATTCCGATGAAATAAAAAAAAGCCTACCAGAGTCTGATAGGCTTTCTACCTATTAACACTAGTATTATACTGGATAGTCATAATGAATATTCCATCGTGAAAGTAGTTTAGTACAAGTAGTAGTGCGGATAGGATTTAATCTAACCTTATTATTATTGTAAAGAACGTTAACTAGTGTCAAAATTAGACAAAAAATTCCAGTAAATGGAAATATTACATAAATAATTGACATTAGCTATCAGGTATGCTTAAATAGTATTTCTGTAACTTACAGAAAAACAATACTTTGTAATGAATATCTGGTTTTTTATTTTTTTTTAATTCAAAGCCCAATTTTTAGCATGTTCACAGAATAGAGCAGTTTTTTCATGCCGTGTATGAGTGAAAATTCAAAATAGGCTTCAAAGTATGAAATTCCTTACCTTTGTTACATACTTAACAGGACTACTACAACGATGCTATTTCGTACTGTTACTAAATTATTCTTTTCTGCGATTCTGTTTATAGGGTCAGTAGTGGCTACTTATGCCCAATACTTACCTATGCCAACAGCTGTGGAAGATATTAAGATCAGCCAGGCTGAATTGCGAACGCAATTGGCCACAGCAGAAGGTCTTGAAGAAGAGGTAAATGTTCTAAACCAACTGAGTCTTCTCGCTATCAATACCTACTCGTTTGAAGAGGCTCAAGAATTATCAGACAGGGCAATGAGGCTTGTTGGGATGGAAGCCTGCAGTGCTTCTGGATCATTGGCAAAGGCGCTCAGCGCTTATCTCGCTCAATTTAGGTCAAATACACAACAGGACTATAAGGTACAGGAAGCGCTGTATTGTGCTCGACAAACGGAAGATCTCAGCTTGCAGATTCAATTGCATTTATTTCAAGGTATCATAGCTCATCAGCGTGGATCCTATACCAAGTCTTTTCAGTCATACTTTGAAGCCGAAAGATTACTTGACTCTTCTACTCAAGGTCTTCAGACTGCAATTCATTTGGCTATGGCAGGCAATCTCCTTGAACTAAAGGAATACGATCAAGCCGCGAATTGGTTGGATGAACTCGATGAACCCACCAGCTCACTTGAGCGCTTTCACTACCATCATTTGCTAGCTTCCATAAGCAATTTCAAAGGAAAATATGCTGAATCAGATCAGCAGCTAGAGAGTTTGGCTGGTCTGGCAGCGAGCTTGAATTCTGATCACTTAGAATCAATATCAAACCACGCTTTGATCAGTAACCTATTGGCCAGGGATGAGTTAAATAGGGTTGAACAAAACTTGGCAGTACAACAGCAGAGATTGGATGAACTGGACGAGCCGTATATTAGTTTGCACCAGCTAGTTCTGAGTGCGGGTTTGGCTTCTCGCCAGTCAAACATTACTGAATTAATATCCCTGACCGATGAACTCTTGAATCAAGAGGTTTGGGGTAGAATAATCTCTGTTCCTCAGAGAATGTTGGCACACTCGTATCTAAAGCAGGCCTATGAAAGCATAGGTGACTTTGAGAAAGCCTATGAGCAATCAAACATCATATATGATCTTGAATCTGAAACAAGTTTAAGAACTGCCTCTGAACAGTATAATTATTTAAAAACCACTCTTGACTTGACTGCCAGAGAAAGGGAGAATATCACACAGCAGGCCGAACAGCAAATCAATTTCAGGGAACAGCAGGTAGAAAGAATTGTTCGATATGCTGCATTTGGAGCCTTATTGGTCTTGTCTGTCCTTCTCATTCTGCTTTATAGACAAATTCGAATTAAACAGAGTGCCAATGCCGAATTAGCTCAAAGAAATTCCTTGATAAACAAGCAAAATCAGGAGCTTAGGAAAATGAACTCCGTCTTGGAAGACGCCAAACAGCAGGCAGAAGCCGGATCGGTAGCTAAATCAAATTTTCTCGCTGTAACTAGCCATGAGATTAGAACTCCAATGAATGGCATCATGGGTATGGCTAGCTTACTCTTAGAATCTAAATTGGATCAGGAACAACACAAATTCGTTGAGACCATACAGACAAGTAGTGAAAATCTGCTTACCATTTTGAATGACATTTTAGACTTCTCCAAGATTGAGGCGGGCAAGATGAATATCGAGACCACATTGATAGATTTGGATAAATTGCTGGATGAGGTTATGATCATTTTTTCAAAGCAGGCCAAAGACAAGAGCATTAGTCTCAGTAAATTTATTGGCAATGCTATGATCAAACAGTTTAGGGGAGATGTTTTGCGGATCAGGCAAGTGTTGATCAATTTGGTCAGCAATGCAATCAAATTTACGGAAAACGGAAGCGTAAAGATATTGGTAGAACTGGATGAATTACTCCGGGCTCAAACCGAAGATGCCAGAATTGCGAAGTTGAAGTTTTCTGTTATAGATGACGGAATTGGAATCTCTGAAGAGAAGCAAAAGAAGATTTTTGAGTCATTTGAACAGGAAGATACTTCTACATCGAGAAAGTATGGTGGTATAGGACTGGGATTGAGTATTTCCAAGAAATTGGTGGAACTGATGGGCGGCGAAATTGGTCTGAGTTCAGAAAAAGGCTTGGGAACCAGCTTCTATTTCACTCTAAATGTTGAAATACCAAATTCGGCTAGCAAAAAAGAAATTCCTATTAGTCATCGCGAGGATGGTACTGAAGTTCCGATTAAGCAAGACAAGATCGCCGAGGGATACCCACTTAAGATCTTATTGGCTGAAGACAACCCATTCAATAAATTATTCATCGATAAGCTTTTTGAGAAATTTGGGTATACAGATTATCTGCATGCCGAAAACGGTTTAGAAGTCCTTGAAATTTTGGAGAAGAATAAAGTAGATATCATCCTAATGGACATTCAAATGCCTGAAATGGATGGACTTGAAGCCACAGCCAAGATTATAGAGAAGTATGGAGATCAGCGCCCGGTGATTATTGCTCTAACTGCTGATGCCAATGACTCCAGTAAAGATCAGTACCTCAATGCAGGTATGGATGGTTTTCTGAGCAAACCCTTTAAAGCCGAGGACCTTCAAAAACTTTTGGTGTCGCAAAGTAAAAAAATCAAGACGCCGGCCTAGAGCCTAGCATTTCTTCAATGGCCTTGGTTTTTAACAGTATTTCCAGCCATTCGCCTTCTGCAATAGAATCTATAGTAATGGCTCCACCAGCACTATAACATATTCTTTTTGTTGATTGGTCAGAGATCAAACCTCTGATCATAACATTGAGATCAAAATTGCCATTCGGCTCTATATAACCCACCGAGCCAGAATACCACCCCCTCTGGAAATCTTCTAGTCGGTCGATGTGTTTCATTGCAGCCACTTTAGGTGCTCCGGTCATGCTTCCCATGGGGAAAGTGGCCTTGAGCAGTTTTGACATGCCTTTATACTTTGCACGGCCTTTAACGGTGGAAATCATCTGATGCAATTGCAGGTAGCTATAAATGCCAAACAACTCTTCTACTTTGATGGTCCCGCTTTTACATATTCTAGCCAAATCATTGCGAACTAAATCTACAATCATCACATTCTCAGCTCTGTCTTTTTCTGAGTGATAAAGGGCATGAATCAGCTCTTGGTCTTCCTTTTCACTTAGGCCTTTCTTTATGGTTCCTTTTATAGGTTGGCTGCAAAGCTCATCGCCGTTTTTGGCCAGAAACCGTTCCATGCTCGCACTACAGATTGCACGCTCTTGCCACTTTAAGAATGAGGCCATAGGAACTGGAGAATGTTGAAGTAGGGATAGCTGAAAGTTCAAAGGATCAAATGATCCAAAAGAATATTGGTGTTGAATGCAGTAATTGAGTTCGTATACATCGCCTTCTTTGATCAGCTCCTTTATTTGATGAATGCGTGCTATATAGTCCTCTTGCCTTATGTGATTCAGTTTTTTAAGTTGATTTGTTTTGCCCAGTTCGAGTGAATCTTCCTTTAAACAAAGCTCTCCTTTATGTAGATGAATCTTGCCGTTTTTATCTATCGCAAGAACAATTTTAGGAACAAAAAGAGCAAGCTCATCCTGTTGTATAAAGGCCTTGTTTTTACTATGCAGATTTTCAAGCTTATTCTTTAATTCATAGGAGAAAACCCCAAAACACCATTCACCTTTTAACTCATCTATGCTCGTTTCATTATAGCTGTTGATTAGCCTTTCTGCCCCTAAACCTATGAGAAACTCGTACTTACCTTTGTATACACCCGAATCCAACTGACAGCTGTCCAAAACACAGGCGTAGTCGAATTCACGAGTAATTTGGTAGCACAGCCTTTTAAATTTGGCAAGACCCTCCTTCTCTAATATTTCAGTGAGTCTTTTTAGCATGGAAATGATTATAAACGAGTTCTGCTTTGGCGGGTCCAATAATCAGGCTGAGTTCAGTTTTGCTTGTTTTTTTAACTTTAGCCACCGATTTAAGCGTGCGAAGTAGATCTGCAGCAGTTTCTTGACCAATGCCTTTTATGGAAGTAAGTTCACTGATAACCGTTCCTTTGCTGCGTCGATTTCTGTGGTGGGTAATGCCAAATCGATGTGCTTCATCCCTCATGTGCTGAATAATCTTAAGACTTTCGGACTTCTTGTCAATATAAAGGGGCAGGGGGTCCTCTGGATAATAGATCTCTTCCAGTCGCTTGGCAATACCGACGATGGCCGTTTGACCATAAATGTCAAGTTCTTTCAAAGCTTCTACTGCAGAGGAAAGTTGACCTTTGCCTCCATCTACAATGATTAATTGCGGGAGTTTTTCTTCTTCTTTGATCATTCTTCCGTATCTGCGCAGAAGCACTTCTTTCATGGAAGCAAAGTCATTTGGTCCTTCAACGGTCTTTATGTTAAAATGCCTATAATCCCTCTTTGACGGTTTGCCATTTTTAAAGACAACACAGGCAGATACCGGATAAGATCCTTGTAAATTGGAGTTATCAAAACACTCCATATGGTATGGAAGTTCTTTTAAGCTTAGATCTTGCTTTATGGTGGTAAGAATCCTCTCAACCCTAAGCTCGGGATTTAACTTTTCGTATTGCTTTGTCTTTTCCTGAGCATAAGTCTTTGCATTTCTGTAACTCAAATCCAGGAGCTTTTTGCGATCTCCTTGTTTGGGGACAATGAATTCTCCCTCTAGCTCTAAGTTCTTTGGAACAATGGTCTGAGTAGTGTTGCGATCATAAGCTCTGAGTTCAGCATAAATAGTTTCCAATATCTTCATATCGTCTTCATCCATTTTCTTCTTGATCTCAAAGTTTCGGGATTGAATGATTATACCGTTGGAGATGTGCATATAGTTGACGTATGCATATCTCAAAGTGCTGTAAACGTTTATGACATCAACTTGGTGAATTCGCGGATTCACTACTGTGCTGCGGGCTTGATAATTTTCTAACTGCTCTAAACGCTTCTTGAATCGATTGGCCTGCTCATACTGCCAGTTGCCCGCTGCTCGATCCATCTTTTCTTTGAGGTGTACCTTGACTTCTTTGAGGTTGCCCCTTAGAATATGTCTGATATGCTGTATGCTTTCATTATACTCGTCTTCAGATTCCAGACCTTCACAAGGGCCTTTGCAATTCCCAATTTGATATTCAAGACATACTTTAAACTTTCCGGCATCTATATTCTTTTGACTCAAGTTTAGATTGCAATTGCGAATGGGATATAACTGCTTACACAACTCGAGCACCACATGCATAAGCTTTACAGAAGCGTACGGGCCAAAGTACTCAGATCCATCAGCTATGGGATTGCGCATGGGGTATATTTTTGGAAAACGCTCGTTAGTGATCTTGATCAAAGGAAAGGATTTGTCGTCCTTGAGATTGATATTGTACTTAGGTTGAAACTCCTTGATTAAACTATTTTCAAGCAATAGAGCTTCAAGCTCAGAAGGAACAACGGTAACATTAAGGTCTTTTATCTTACTGACGAGCACCTTGGTTTTGCGATTTTCAAAGGCCTGTTTGTTAAAATATGAACTCACCCTTTTCTTGAGGCTTTTGGCTTTACCTATATAGATTACCTCTCCGTTGACATCGAGAAACTTATAGACGCCGGGTTCGTCTGGAAGTAACTTTAGTTTGGCCTTAAAGGGCGGTATTCCTTTGTCTTTGCTCAAATTGAAACTATTGCTCTAATGAATTTTGCCCTGTAATCCACCGAGATATTCTGTTGTAATTGAATAACAATAAGAACCCAAAAATTAAGCGGAAGATGCTTTCAAGTATCCAACGATATGCGTTTTGGTGATTGAGCGCGGCATCTGCTATATTTTCCTCTCTAATCACATAGATGAGTTCAGCCAAAAGCGATGGAAATGAGCTGGCAATAGCCCAAAGCCCAACGAGTACAACGACTATTTTTAAAAGTGTTTCAAATTGGCTCATATCAAAGCGAATTTCACTTTCTTTAAATCCATTTTCCAGTCTCATTAGTTGGATTACCGTATCGCTTCTGAATATTAAAAAAAAGCATATGACGATGATATATAGGCTAGATGCTAAAGTGGTTGAACTAATAGGAGACCATCCATATTGAAGTAAACTAGAAATAAATATAGCCACTGATTGCACGGCTAAAAGCAGATTATATGTTCCTGCGAGTATTAAACTCAGCTTTATTATATGGCGAGTTTTCATATCAATTAGTCCTATCTGTCAATTCTTCCACAAGATTAAAATTTGGATTCTTCCACATCCTAAAGTACCAATAAAGGGGCAGTGCAATAAAATTAAAGAAGATCAATACAATTACCCATAGCACCTGTTCATCCCCTTTAGATGAACGGTCTTTAATGCTAAATACCAAAAAGAAGATCCAGACT
>JAHEKB010000108.1 GCA_024638525.1 Bacteroidota bacterium | reverse complement strand
TTTGTTTTTTAGAATGGTCGTTAAGCATCCAAATCGCCGATACAGCAGCATATTCGATTCGCTTCCGACAGCTCGACTTAAGCTTTTGAAAACTAATTCATTACGTAATTCCTTAGTCAGATCTGACTTATACGCTTTCCTCCAATAATAAATGGCATTCCTTTTGAGTTAAATCTAGAGGAATGAGGTTGGGAAAGAGATATTGGATTTTGGCATTGTTTGCGCTCTTTGCTGTAAACCTGGACATTAATGCAGGTTCATATGTCACAGGAACAACCAATTTCTATGGTCATTCCATTAAGATTGGTTACGATTATCAATTGCACGATTTACAGCTTAGAAGTCTCAATCAAGAAGCCCTTGCACATGCTGTAGGAAATCTCAGAAATGCCAATTTAGAAAGAACAGCAGAGGAGCTGCTTCGTTTGAAACAATCTTATAAGCTGGATGATATTGGCCTTAGCCTATTGGTTGACAAATTTTTAGAATCCAGCATGAAGCAGGAAAGCAGGAATGAAAAGACCTTGCTCAAATATCTCTTACTGAAGGAAATGGATTATGACGTCCTTCTCACTCGATCATCAGGTCAACTGAATTGTTTGGCCAATTTGAGTTTTGAACCCGGTAGGTATCTCTACATCAATTACAACCGCAAAGTCTATAAGGATTTAGACTTTTCTAAGAGGCGACAGAGCGGCAAACACTTTATCTTCATGGATTCGGAGCGCAGCTTCAAAAGCTTAAAGAGAAATCCGCTCACTCTTCCCAGAATAAATGCCATTAAGAAAAGCAAGGCCGTTGGATTCAGCCATCTGGGTCAAGAACACGAAATTGAGGCCAAATCAAACCAAAGTCTTTTGATGTATTTGGGAGACTTACCCATGAATGATATTGGGAATACATACAGCAGACAAAGAATGTCTACTGACATGAGTTCCAGCCTTATTGCCTATTTAAAGCGGGAATGTATCGGTAAAACTCAAGCCGAAAAAGCACACTTTCTTCTGGCCTTTGTGCAACAGGTGGTTCCCTATGGCAGTGATTATACCAAATATGGCGAGGAGCGATACTATTATCCCGAACAGACCATTATGGCCAGAACTGCGGACTGTGAAGACAAAACATTTTTGCTGGCCTATTTAGCCAGAGAGGTAGCAGGCATTTCATCCGTCGCTCTGTATTTTGAAAAAGATGAACATCTGAGTATAGGTCTCCAGATCTCGGATTACGAAGACGCCTATTCTTTTAACTATAAAGGAAGATCCTATGTGGCCTGTGAGCCCACTTCCAATATTCCACGACTTGGTAAAAGTGGAATCTCCCTAAAAAGAGTCACCAAGGTAACTGAGCTTTAGTTTTTCGGTCCTTTGGGTTGCAATGGACGCACTTCTAAATTTACTTGGTGGAAATTGTCTGGGGTCTTGCTTGCATGGACAATCATTTCTGCAACATCTTCGGGCATCAACATATAATCGTGCGGATCGATATTTGGTGTATTTCTAAAGAAATCTGTTTTGACTGAACCAGGATATACACAGGTCACTTTTATGCGATGGTCTCGCAATTCTTTGTACATGCTACCCGATATTGCTTTTACGGCAAATTTTGAACCGCAATAGGCGGAAACCTGAGGGTAAGCTTCAATTCCAGCTGTAGATGCTATATTGAATATATGCCCATACTGTTGAGATTTCATCTGTGGCACAACCGCTTTGGAGGTGTAAAAAATGCTGTAGACATTGGTTTCAAACATTTGATGTAATTGATCGAGATCTACATCTTCAATAGGGTCAAAATACCCCAAGCCTGCATTATTCACCATGATATGGATTTGCTTGCCCCAATGGTTATCGAGTGCGATAAATGCTTCAGATACTTCTGATGAGGATCGCACATCCGTTTTGATGAAGTGAAAATTGTCGTGTTCAATCTCGGGTTTATTGCGTCCCAGTCCTGCAACCTTGGCACCTTCATCCAAATATTGAAGTGCTAAAGCAAGCCCTATTCCTTTGCTTACTCCTGTAATAACAACTGTCTTATCTTTTAACTGCATAATTTAGCTCAGCGAAAATACAATTCAACAGACATAAGACGAGATTACAAAATGATTGAGTTTCTAGCTTTATCAGGCAAAATCAACGAAATTTGCAGCCCTCAAAGCTATGGCAGAATATAAATTGATCATGCCCAAAATGGGCGAAAGTATTGCAGAAGCTACCATCATTAGTTGGTTAAAGAATGAAGGAGATGCTATTGAGATAGACGAAGCGGTCCTGGAAATTGCAACGGATAAAGTAGACTCCGAAGTTCCTTCCATGGAAGCCGGAATTCTAAGCAAAAAGCTGTTCAATGAGGGAGATGTAGTTAAAGTCGGTGAAGCGGTAGCCATCATTGATATGGAAGGCAATGCGCCAAGCGATACACCCGCTGTAATCGAAGAATCACCAGAACCTGTAGCAGAAGTTGAAAAGATTATTGAGGTAGCAAAAGAGGCTGTCAGTGCACCAGTTCTTACCAATGGAAGTAGCAATAGGTTCTATTCACCGCTGGTAATGAATATAGCAAGAACCGAAGGACTCTCCATGACTGAGCTGGAGAAGATAAACGGCAGTGGTAAAGACCAAAGGGTAACCAAAAGAGATGTTCTAGCTTATCTCAAGAATCGAGGTGCTGAGATTCAAATTACAACAAAAGTTGAAGAAGAAATTGCTCCAAGCCATACTCCTACACAAGCAAAAACCACCACACCACCAATAAGTATTTCATCTGGAGATGAGGTCATTGAAATGGACAGAATGAGGAAGCTGATCGCCGATCATATGGTCATGAGTAAACACACTTCTCCGCACGTTACCTCATTTGTGGAAGCCGATGTTACCAATCTGGTAAATTGGAGAAATAAGGTCAAAACAGAATTCAAATCCAGAGAAGGAGAAAACATCACCTTTACCCCTCTCTTTGTTGAGGCAATAGTCAAGGCTATTAAGGATTTTCCAATGATCAATATCAGCCTTGATGGCGATAAGATCATCAAAAAGAAAAACATCAATATTGGGATGGCTGCTGCCCTGCCAAGTGGAAATTTAATTGTTCCGGTTATCAAGAATGCTGATTTCATGAATTTGACGGGATTGGCTAAAACTGTAAATGATCTTGCCAATAGAGCAAGGCAAAATCAACTCAAGCCAGATGAAATTCAAGATGGTACATATACTGTGACCAATGTTGGAACCTTTGGCAATGTATTGGGCACTCCTATTATAAATCAACCTCAAGTTGCAATTATGGCCATGGGCGCTATAAGAAAAATGCCGGCTGTTTTAGAAACAGATGAAGGCGATGTAATAGCTATAAGGCATAAAATGTACCTTTCTCATTCCTACGATCACAGAGTAGTGGACGGTGCACTTGGAGGCATGTTTGTAAAACGAGTGGCAGAATATCTCGAAGCTTGGGATATCAACCGCGAGATCTAATGAAATCGGTCATTCTCATACCTGCGCGATTAAGTGCTAGCAGATTTCCGAATAAACCACTGGCTTTAATAGCAGGCAAGCCCATGATTCAATATGTTGTTGAGGCCGCAGAAGCAAGCACAGCAACAGATGTATTTGTCGTTACGGAGAATCGTGAAATCATGGAGGCAGTAAAAGATTTTGGAGGTGCGGCAATCCTTACCAGCTCAGAACCTATCAACGGAACAGAGCGATGTTTAGAAGCTCTCGAGATATTGGACCCCGAGGGAAAAGCGTATGATGTGATCATTAATCTTCAAGGAGATGAACCTCTGCTAAGTGCTGAGAACCTCAATGATATGCTCAGGCTATTCTCAGAAGAAGAGGTGGATATCGCCACCCTAATCAGCCCAATAGAGAATGAAGACGAATACCTAAATCCGAATGTGGTAAAAGCAGTACCAAGTATGTTTGAGGACGACTTCTGTGACATTTGTTATTTCAGCAGATCTCCTATTCCCTATATGAAAGAATTTACAAAGGGAATGGCTTTTAAGCATGTAGGGGTCTATGGTTTTACTTCTACAGCCTTGGGAGAAGTGAAAGAAATGACAGCAACTCCACTTGAACAAGTAGAAAAGTTAGAACAGTTGCGTTGGCTGCAAAACCACTTAATCATCAGCGGGGTGCTTTGTCATAACCCACTCATAGGTGTTGATACGATTGAAGATTTGGCTGCTGTTGAAAACCTCTTGAAATCGAAATCTCATTAGAAATTTTCAAGCTCGTCAGCTTGCTGTACTTTTGTACTCCGTACATAGACGTAAAAAAAGGGGCTATCCCAGAACTTACAGCTATTGTCTAAAGAAAGAATCATGAGTAAATGTAAGTACGTTTTTGTTACGGGCGGTGTAACCTCTTCATTAGGAAAAGGCATTATCTCCGCTTCTCTAGCCAAGCTTCTGCAAACCAGAGGATATCGGGTAACCATCCAGAAATTTGATCCTTATCTCAATGTAGATCCAGGAACGATGAACCCCTATGAGCATGGAGAGTGCTATGTAACGGACGACGGTGCCGAAACCGATTTGGATCTCGGTCATTACGAAAGATTCCTCAATGTACCCACTTCGCAGGCGAACAATGTTACTACAGGAAGAGTCTATTCCACGGTAATTGATAATGAAAGAGAGGGGAAGTATTTGGGCAAAACGGTTCAGATCATACCCCATGTTACGGATGAGATTCAACGGAGAATGATGATTCTTGGAGAATCCGGAGACTACGATATCGTGATCACTGAATTGGGAGGCACGGTTGGTGATATAGAGTCGCTTCCATACGTAGAGTCCGTCAGACAGCTCAAAAGAAAATTAGGTAGCGATGACTCCATAGTCATTCACCTCACCTTAATTCCATACTTAGCCGCAGCAGGAGAGCTCAAAACCAAGCCAACTCAACATTCTGTTCAAAAATTATTAGAGGCCGGAGTACAACCTGATATTTTAGTCTGCAGAACAGAGCATAAACTCACTTCAGAAGTGAGAAAGAAAATCTCACTATTCTGTAACGTAAACCAAAACGCAGTTATTGAGAGTATAGATGTTGACACCATTTATGAAGTGCCACTTGTCATGGAGCGCGAGAAATTGGATAGAGTAGTTTTATCCAAATTGAGATTGCCTTCAAATCAAGATGCCAATTTAGACAAATGGAAACGCTTCTTATTTAGGTTAGAACACCCCAAAACAGAAGTAAATATTGGGCTTGTCGGTAAATACGTTGAACTGCAAGATGCCTATAAATCTATTTCAGAAGCCTTTATTCATGCTGGAGCGGAAAACGAATGCAAGGTAAATGTTACCAATATCCATTCTGAGAATATCAACGACGACAACGTAAAGGAAAGATTGAAAGGCCTGGATGGAGTATTGGTAGCGCCTGGATTTGGAGACAGAGGTATTGAAGGTAAGATCACAACTATCAAATATCTCCGCGAGAATGATATTCCATTCTTTGGTATTTGTTTGGGCATGCAATGCGCGGTAATTGAGTTTGCCCGAAATAAATTGGGACTTAAAGGAGCGCACAGCACAGAAATGGTCAAGAAAAGCAGGCATCCTGTTATCGACCTTATGGAGAGTCAAAAGGACATAACCCTTAAAGGGGGAACCATGCGACTAGGTGCATATCGCTGTAAACTTGCCAAAGGTTCAAAATCACATCAAGCATATGGTAAAATTATGATCTCCGAGAGACATAGGCACCGTTATGAGTTCAATAATGCTTACTTAAAAGACATAGAGGCTGCAGGCCTGAAAGCTGTTGGAGTTAATCCCGACAACAAATTGGTGGAAGTGGTAGAGATACCAGAACATCCATTCTTTGTGGGGGTTCAGTACCATCCTGAATTAAAAAGTACCGTTGATGAGCCTCATCCGCTGTTTGTGCGCTTTATTAAAGCTGCAATGGACGAGAGCAAAAAACACAAGCGTTAATTCTGTTTTCTTTCAAAAACTTCATAACCGTTACCACTAAAGACTTTTTGCAATATTGGATGTGGTACTTTGATTTCACCTACTTTGGAGCTTACAGTGATTGGTATGTCCGTTGAATCAAGTACATAGGATCTGTATTCTACATCAAAGACCATTTTTGCTTGCCTATCTAGCCCGTAAAAGCTTTCAAATCCATTTTTCTTTAGCAGTTTTGATTTAATCTCATTGGCCTGGCTAAGATTCATTTGCCGTGTAAAGTACAAATGCGCATAGCTTTTAAATCCTTGCGTAAAATGAATCATCTCCTGCCCTCTATAACTGCTTAATTGATCTACCCATTCACCCTGAACCTGCCGGTGTATTCTGGGTGTGAACTGCAAGAGCAATAAGCAGATTAGGAGAGTATGAAAGCTCAAAAACGAAATAAGCTTTGCCTTGCTGTATTTAATAATCAACCAACTCAAGCCAATAATCATAAAAAGTGGAAAGAGGTACAGAGTTACTGGCCATTGAACCTGAGTTTCGATCTGAGCTAAAACAAAGTCGTCTTTGATCCACTCGCTCAAAGGCAATTCTACTTTTGATCGCATGATGAAAATCAAGCCAGAAATAGCAGCCGATAGAAGAAAACCAACTATAAAAAGTAAGCCACTCTGTAGTTTACTCAACTTGAAATTCCTGCTCAACCACTCTCCTGCTACCACTGCCATGGGCAAGTAACAAAGGCTGCTGTAATGAACTATTTTGGTGGTGATGGCCGAAAAGAGTATCAATACCACCCAAAACAATATCCTCATCCATTGCAGCAATGGATCTGACCTCCTGCCCTTTTTGGTAAACCATAAGCCATGTATAGCCAATATCGTCAGAGGAAAAGCACCCAAGAGTAATACGACCGCATGATAGTAAAAAGGTTGACCATGAGAAGCAACGGGTTCTCTCATCAATTCTATTTGGTAAACAATGAATTCTTTTATAAACCACCCCCCCTCTTGAACATACTGATAGGTAAACCATATAGAAGGAATAGCTAGGAGTCCCAACAACAGAAGAAGGAGATCCTTGAGCCCATAGAAGTTTTTGCCGTGAATCAGCTGATAGGCAAGACCTGCTAATCCAGCTATGGCAAGCGCAGCCGGACCCTTGGTCAAAACTGCAGCGCCCAAAAATAAACCTGAAAGCAAAAAATTATAGCCTTTACTGCGAGCTTTTGTTGATTGAAACAGAAAGACCACCCCACTGAAGATCAAAAGGTTAAACAGGGGATCAATGATTCCAGACCTAAAATACAAATGAGGTGTGAACGATGCCAGATACACCATCACTGATGCGATGGCAGCCTGTTGACCGTATTGTCTAAAGCAAAGCCTGTATAAAAATAAAACGGTTATCAAACCGATGAATACATTCGGTAGTCGCGCGGCAAAATCATTTACACCAAATAGACTCATACTTGCAGCTTGCAGATATAAAAAAACAGGAGGTTTCTCCCAAAAGGGCTCATAATTTATTTGGACATTGAACCAGTTTGAAGTCACTAACATCTCTCTGGCTGACTCTGCAAAATTTACTTCGTCCCAATCAAACA
>JAHEKB010000107.1 GCA_024638525.1 Bacteroidota bacterium | reverse complement strand
AAAAAAGAATGGAGGAGAGAAAGAATACTCCTCAGCTCACTTTGGAGCAAAAGCGTTTGACCTTGGAGATGTTAAACAAAGCTGTTGCCTTTGAAAATTTCCTGCACACCAAATACGTAGGCCAGAAAAGGTTCTCATTGGAAGGCCTGGAAACCTTAATCCCCGCTTTAGATGCGGTCATAGAATTGGGCTCTTCGCATGGGATCGAAGAGTTTATCATTGGCATGGCGCACAGAGGCAGATTAAATGTGCTTGCCAACATAATGCAGAAGAGTTATAAAGAGATCTTCAGCGAGTTTGAAGGCAGGGCACACGAGCATGCCATCTTTGAAGGCGATGTTAAATATCATTTGGGTTACACCAGTGTAGTTAAAACCAGTTTGGGCAAGAATGTCAAACTAAATCTGGCCCCAAATCCTTCTCACCTAGAGGCAATCAACCCGGTTGTTCAAGGCATAACCCGAGCTAAATTAGATCATCAATACAAGAATGATGTAGATAAGATCACACCAATATTGATTCATGGCGATGCTGCAATTTCTGGTCAGGGCATCATATACGAACTGGTTCAAATGGCTGGTTTAGATGCCTATGATGTTGGTGGAATCTTGCACTTGGTTACCAACAATCAAATCGGTTTCACCACCAACTATATAGACGGAAGAACTTCAATCTATTGCACTGATGTCGCCAAGACCACAAAATGCCCTGTATTCCATGTAAATGGAGACGATGTAGAGGCCTTGGTCTATACCATAAAGCTTGCACTGGATTATCAGCACCGATTCAATTCAGATGTCTTTATTGATATTTTAGGCTACCGCAAGTACGGACACAACGAAGGTGACGAACCTCGTTTTACGCAACCGGCGCTGTATAAGGCTATAGCGAAGCATCCCAATCCCAGAGAAATATACTCTAAGAAATTGGCGGAAAATGGAACCATTGAAGCAAATCTCGCCAAGAGTCTGGAAACTCAATTCAAATCCATGCTTCAAGAAACCCTTGAAGAAGTTAGAAATGAATCAGAGCCAATAAAAAATGAACCGGAAAAAAATACCTGGGGAGATCTGCGTATAGGCACAAAAGATGATTTTGAAACCTCTCCAGATACATCAATCGAGCCGGTAGATGTAAAACGCATTGCACAAGCCATAGCTCATATTCCGGACGATCACATGAGAATTCGCAAAGTGGACAAACTCTATAAAGACAGGTTGTCCATGACTGAAAAGGGTGAATTTGATTGGGCCATGGGCGAGCTGCTCGCATACGGCAGTCTTGTAGAAGAAGGTTATCCCGTTAGGATTAGCGGTCAAGATGTAGAACGAGGAACATTCTCCCATAGACATGCCCTGGTCAAAAGCGAAGATGGAGATAAAGAGTACTATCCCTTACAACACATTAGCGACAAACAAGCAAAATTTGAGATATATAACTCTCACCTTTCGGAAGAAGCGGTTCTTGGATTTGAATACGGTTATTCCATGTCCAATCCGTATGGACTAACCATTTGGGAAGCCCAATTTGGAGATTTTGCCAATGGTGCGCAAGTGGTAATCGATCAGTTCATCAGCAGTGGCGAAACCAAATGGGAGAGATACAGCGGGCTAGTTATGTTGCTACCACACGGGTATGAAGGTCAGGGTCCTGAACATTCTTCTGCAAGACTTGAACGCTTTTTACAATTATCTGCCAATGGAAATATGCAAGTGGTCAATTGTACCACTCCGGCCAACTTCTTTCACGTATTGAGGCGTCAGCTGCATCGAGACTTCAGAAAGCCTTTGGTGGTGATGAGTCCAAAGAGCTTATTGAGACATCCACTGTGTAAGAGCACTACCAAAGATTTTAGCAAAGGAGGATTTCAAGAGGTCATTGGTGATGAATACGCAGATCCCAAATCGTGCAGAATTGTGAACCTTTGCAGTGGAAAGATATACTACGATCTATTGGAGAAGCAACAGTCTGAGAATATCAAGGATGTCGCCATAGTGCGAATTGAACAATTGTACCCTTTGCCTGAAAAGCAAATTAAAGAAGTTTACGAAAAATACCCCAAGGCTAAATTCAATTGGGTACAAGAGGAGCCAAAGAATATGGGAGCATGGCTTCATATGTTGCGCTATGAATACACCCGCCCACTGAATATCATCAGCAGGAGGTCAAGCTCAAGTCCAGCAACAGGATTTATGTCCGTGCATAAAAGGGAGCAAGAAGAAATCATTAATAGAGCCTTCGGTCAATAATCTTTCACCGCTCGCCACAAGAAAATTGCACTCACTATGGTGGCTAATATCTCCCCGATGGGCATGGAGAACCAGATTCCGTCCAAACCAATGAAAAGAGGTAGTATTAGTGCTAATGGAATCATGAACATTCCTTGTCTTGCCAAGGTGAGAAATAAAGCCGGTCGGGTTTTGCCTATGGCTTGAAAATAGGCCGCGGCAATAAAGCTTAGACCCATGGTTGGAAGCCCTGCAAAAGTGATGATCATAGCTCTCGGTGTATACTTTAAAAGTTCAGGATCATCGGTAAAAAAGCTTATGAGGTCTTTAGAAAAGAAAGCGATAAAGGCAAATAGAATGAGCGAAATGGTGGTGGTCCAAGTAATACCTAACCTCAAGCTTTCTTTCACTCGGCTAAACTTCTCAGCTCCATAGTTATAGCCTACAATCGGCATTAGGCCCTGCATGATCCCAATGTTGGGGAAAGCAATGAACATAGTAAATCCTCTGATTAGACCGTAGATAGCTATTGCCAAGCTACCTCCATAGTGATCCAGAGAATTGTTCAGTACTATGGCTAATAAACTGAAGCTGCCTTGTCTAACCAATGTTACCGAGCCGATAGAAGCCATTTCATTGACTATAGCTTTATTGAAAGCTGTATCGCTGCGCGAAAGGTTCAACTCACTTTTACCCCTCAGAAAAAACCACAAGGTGTATATACCACTGCTCATATAGCCAATCGTGGTGGCCCAAGCCGCTCCTGATATACCCATGTTAAAGTAATAAATGAGAATCGGATCAAGGATAATGTTTGCAACGGCAGGGATTACCAGAGTTAGCATGGCAATTTTGGGCTTTCCCTCTGCCCTGATCACATTATTACTCATCATGGCCCAAGCCAAGAAGGGTACACCTATCAGTAGAATATGTAGATATTGAGTCGCTTGGGGAAGTATTTCTTCATTGGATCCAAACAGATTTAACATGGGCTCTGTAAAGACAAAACCCAGTATGACAAAGAATACTGACAGCCCTAGAGTTAAACTCAATTGATTCCCAAAGGTCTTAGCGGCCTTTGCCGGATCACCTCCCCCCAATGCCCGGGAAATAATGGAAGCTCCTCCAACGCCTATCGCCATTCCAATGGATGAGATAAGAAAGGTAATGGGAAGTACTATATTGATGGCAGCTATGGCTATGCGCCCTACATATTGACTGACGAAGTATACGTCAACTACTTGGTAAATAGACATTACCAAGAATCCAATCATGGCCGGAACGGATTGCTGAAACAACAATCTTGGAATGGGTGAATTTCCTAACTTTTCAGAGGTGGCGGACAAAGCGCTGCGAAAATAGAGAAATGCTATGAGCATTTGAGCTCGGCTTTTGTGGGCCTATATGCTCAATATCATTTTTATATCTGCTTGATGCTCATATGTTTGTTTAGCATATGGCAAGCACAACAAAACTTCCGGGCTTAAGAATCCTAGCTATATGTCTCGGTCTGGTGTATTTGATCTTTGGTCTGTTGAAATTCTTCCCGGGTGCAAGTCCGGCGGAAGGTCTGGCAAAAGATACTATTCGGGCGCTCAGTATGGGACAATTAACGGATCAATTGTCCATCGTATTGCTAGCAATATGGGAGACTGGCTTAGCCATTTTATTGTTGAGTGGAAGGTTCCTGAAGATCACAGTGATATTGGGAATTATTCATATGTGTTTGACCTTTACTCCACTATATCTGTTTCCAGACCTGTGCTTTACGGATTTTCCTAAACTGACTCTATTGGGTCAGTACATACTTAAGAACATTGTATTTGTTATTGCCTTTGGGTTGATCTACCCAAAAAAGTGAGCATTACCAGTCTGTACTCTCCTCCTCTTCAGGATAAGAAACAAATTCAACCATGGAGTCCGTCAATTGTTCGAAATAGGCTACGGTCTGTTCAACATAAGAAGGCCAAACTTCTTCTTTGTATTTTGAGTCATCTGGATTTTCCCACCTGGAAACATCAAAATATGAAGGTTGCTCCCATCTGATGTGATCAATGACGTACCTGAACTTACCATCCTTAAACTGAAGTGTAAATTTATAGGCCACAAAACCAGCGGGGGTTGTATTCTCTTTCTTGTCAGTGAAAGTAATCCTAAATCGAGCCTTTCCCTTGATTTCGAGGGTGGTTTCATCGTCGCTTTGGAGGACCTGGGTAGGGTTCTTGAATTCTTCTTTGATCCATTCCAAGGCTCTTTGATGCAGCTCTGAAGCCGTTCCTTTGGCATCTTCTATTACTTCGACGTATTCTGCCAATTCCGTTTTTTCATTTCTGGGAATCTGATAGTCTTGGGCAACAAGTTGTAAAGTGCTGATGCTGAGGATCAAGAGAAGTAGTTGTTTCATGGGCAATTAAGAGTGTGGTATATATTATACCAAACAGCGAAAGTAGGATTTTATTGTTACTTAAATTGGCTGGGTTTTATTTTCTTTGCAGAAGTGAATTACTTGAGTCATTACTATTTTGATCGGGTAGACGATAACAAGTATTACAACATCGGCCTAATCCTGCCAGACCTGGCTAGACACCATATTTCCAAGCTGCGGATAAATCCATACAGGAACATCGAATTTACCACCGAGGAAATCGGTTCGATAAACCGAGGTTGTAATCGACACTTTGAAAGTGATAGAAAGTTCCATAACTGGGCTGTTTTCGTTCAACTCTCTCAAGAAGCCATTGACACCATTAGAGAAAGTGGTGACAAAGACATGGATAGGGATTATTTCATCTCTCACATCCTTATAGAACTGCTTTTAGACAAGGTAATACTTGACATGGAGCCAAGTTTGGCCGATGATCTGTACAAAATGATTGCAAGCGTGGAGATGGATTGGATTCTGAAATATCTAAGATATAGCGGATTGCAGGACGACGAACTTTTTAAGGGAAATCACCGCAGGTTTATGAAAGCAGGTTTCTTGAAAAACTATACTAGCATTGAAAATGTGGTAGAGATGGTAGCTCAAGTTGCGATAAGGACAGGTCTTAATGAACTAAATGATGATCAAAAAGGACTCTTAGTGGAGATTTGTGAGACACTAGAACCTCAACTTAAACGTTCTTTGGACCAATTAGAACTACAACTTCTTTAGCGAATATGAAAAAATGGCTACTACTTGGACTTGCTATCGGCGCTTCATTCTTGGGGTATAGCCAAAGTACACCCAAGTATAGCAATGAGTTTCTTAGCATCGGTGTGGGTGCAAGGGCATTTGGTATGTCCAACGCCTTTGTCGCATCTGCCAATGATGTCACGGCTGCATATTGGAATCCGGCGGGTCTTATCAGACAGCAGGATAAAATTCAATTGTCATTTATGCATTCGGAGTATTTGGCCGGAATCGCTAATTATGACTACTTGGGTCTCAGCGCCAAGGTCAAAGACAAAGCAGCCATAGCATTCTCCATGATAAGGTTTGGAGTGGATGGCATTCCTAATACTTTGGAACTCATTCAAAACGGTCAAATCAATTATGACCGAGTCAGAGAATTTAGTGCAGTGGATTACGGATTCTTTTTGACCTATGCACAGAAAACAGGTATTGAAGGTCTTAATTTGGGTGGGTCTGCTAAAATCATACACAGAAGAGCGGGTGAATTCACCACAGCTTGGGGATTTGGAGTTGACGTGGGTGTACAGTACAAGACGGAGAGCGATTGGCAATTTGCCGCTATGGTTAGAGACGCCACCTCCACATTTAATGCATGGAGCTTTAGTTTTACAGATGCCGAGAAAGCGATTTTTGAATCAACAAATAATGTAATTCCAGAGAACTCACTCGAGATTACCCTGCCAAAGATCTTATTGGGCGCTGCTAAGAAATTTCAATTCAATGAGGAATATTCCCTTCTAGCTGAAGTTGATCTTGACATCAACACAGACGGCAAGCGTAATACATTAATAAGAACCAATTTTATCAGTGCAGACCCACATATGGGAGTTGAAGCTTCTTATAATCAGATTATCTTTCTAAGAGCTGGTCTAGGTAATTTTCAGCAAGTTCGAAACATAAATTCCGAGGAAGAGTGGTCCTTTCAACCAAATATTGGACTGGGTTTGAATCTCGGTAAATTAACCATTGATTATGCCCTAAGCGACATTGGCGATCAAAGCGCAGCTCTTTACTCTCATGTCTTCAGTATACGAGCGTCCATCAATGCCCAGAATTAAGGGGCATGAACTTTATTGACATTCTTAAAAAAAAACTAGAGCAAGCAGCGGATCCTGTTCGCGCCGAGAAAATGTCTAGCTATATGCGCAATCTCTTTCCGTTTTACGGAGTGATGGCAGGCCCTCGAAAGCTAATCTTGAGACAGTTAATCCAAGAAGGGGGTATGCCCAGGGATGCTATAAAGATCGTATTAGGTTTATTTAAAGAGGATAAAAGAGAACTACACATTTGCGGCCAAGAGTTGATGCTTAGGGCTAAAAAGCAATGGAACAGCCACACTATTTACGAGCTCGAGACCATGATCACTACTAAAAGTTGGTGGGACAGTGTAGATTATATTGCTTCAAATTTAGTCGGACCCTATATCAAACGCTTTCCAGAGCACCTACCTAAGGTTCACGCTTGGGCAACAACCGATAATTTATGGCTACAGCGAACGGCCATACTTTTTCAGCTCAAATACAAAAAGGAAACAGACACGGATTGGTTGAGAGAAGTAATATTAATGCACAAAGGCCAGACAGAATTTTTTATCAAAAAGGCTATCGGTTGGTCATTGAGAGAGTACGCAAAGACCAATCCATCATGGGTGATGGCATTTGTACAAAACACGGAACTTCAAGCACTAAGCAGGAAAGAAGCCCTCAAGAACCTCTAGTAAGCGTCAGCCTTAAGCAATAATTTGATTTGGAATGGCGTTCAAATTGCATCTAAACTTAGGCTTTATGAAACACCTACTTGCCACCGGAATCTTCCTGCTATGCACCTTAGCAACATTCTCGCAAAACATTAAAAACAGCAGCGTTCATTTTGAAGTTGACCAGCATTTTTTAAGTCAAGAAGCTAAAAGCACGCTGGATGCAATCATTGAAGATGTTAAATACTATCACATTGATGCTATTCAATTGTCTGCACACACAGATCATGATGCTTCTGATCAATACAATATTGCATTATCAGAGAGAAGGGCCACAGCTGTCAGTGAATATTTGAGTTCTAATGGCATAAGTGTTTCAAAAATGAATAAGAGCTGGCATGGTGAGGATAGACCTAAGGCAAGCAATGCAACTAAACAAGGCAAACAACTAAACCGCCGTGTAGATCTCCGCA
>JAHEKB010000318.1 GCA_024638525.1 Bacteroidota bacterium | reverse complement strand
AAGGGCTTGCCTATTCGGGAGAGTCCTTTAGCAATCATTAATGCTACGGGTGTAGCCTTGTCTTGGCAATGGCGTTGAGCGCCTTTAATATCGCCCTCCATCACTTCATCTTTAATAGTGGCCATGAATTTAGAATCCATATTCCCTGCCTTTTTAATGCTGATGTAACGTTCTATGGTCAAATAAATCGCTACTAGGCTTAGTATGGCAATGGGAATCATTACATATCCACTATTGAGCAATAGGGCTACCAGGTCCATTCCAGAAGATTCAGAAACAGCCGCGGAATCAGCAGCTGCAGTGCCGCCTTCCACAATTTGAAGAAATAATCTCATATCTTATTTTGCAGTAATTGTTAGTTTGTATGGAATTCGCTTTTGTAACAAATCCCGGTATCTATTGGCCAATTGCTTGTCCGTGAATGAGATAACGGAAATTTGGTACTGCTTATTTTCCAGTTCAATAATCTCATTTTGAATGTACAATTGATCCAATTCGCTTACAATCTTTTCAACCTGCGTACTTGAAAATGTACCATTGAGCAGAATGCTGTGAGTGCTCACTGCAGCCTTAGGCTGTAGCAGTTCTTGCCAAAAAATCCCATCTTGCTCTCCAGATGCTGAATGCTCAAAAGAGCTGTCCAGATACTGCGATAAATACGGCAAATCCTTATTGGGACCCAATTCCATATTTAGAACGCTAAAGACCATGGCAAGTATAAAAACGGAACCCAAGACATTGATCAAGTTAAGGTTAACATTTCTGCTTTTAATGTCTTTGGGCGCTATCGCCTTCTTCGATACAGACTCTTGATGAGCCATGCGCCGTTTTGTGGGCTTGCTAGAAGTCTTTGCAAAGCTGCTGCGCAGGCTGATTTTATATAGCCCGTATTGATTGCTGTCAAAATTTTGGGCAGGCTCTGGCACAAATACCGGCGAGTCCTCTTCGGTGCTGTAAAAAGTTCCTAGCCCTTGAAGATGACAATGACCTTGAGTAGATATTTGATGCTTTATGGCATTGCTCCAGCTTTGAATTTCAACCAGTGCTTCATCATAACTTATAGAATTTTGAAGCTCCAACTCTTTAGCTAACAAACCGTCATTTTGATTCAATAAGGCGTTGAAAGCCAGTGTTTTTCTACTGGGGTGCAATTCCCAACGGTCTATATCCCAATATGCAGGCTTTTGCTGAGTTATGAAGCCGCCCAAGCCTGGAACAATTAAACAGTCGTGTTTATACAACAACTTATGGCTTATGTCTAAAAGCTTATTCAAGGCTATGCAATATTAATTCAGTTGAGGCTGAATTCCATCTTAAATAGAAAATGTAAGACCAGCCATAGCATTGAATCCCTGTGCATTATAGTGGTTCCATACTTGATAGCGCTGGTTTAACAAATTCTGTATGTTTAAAAAGAAGGATATATTCTTTTTATAGCGGTATTCTGCCCCAAGGTTTAAATCGTTGATGGCAATGAGTTTGCTTTGGGCACCTGAAAGGTCTCTACTGTTTCTTGTTCCAACAGCAAAATAAGCGGCTGATAGGTATAATTTATCAGCTAAACGAACGGTAACAAAGGCTTTTGCGTCATAAGTTGGCATATGCCAAGCGTCTTTTTCGTTGTTTAAATTATAGGCGTAAACAGATCCTGCAAAGCCCAAATCTAAATTCTGATTTACATCCAACTTCAATTCCCCAGAGAAGGTGAAGACACCAAAAGAGTCATATACTGTAGTTAAATTTCTGAGGGCGTTGGTATCGTTCACAAAGAAGTACTGATCTTCCACAATGCGCTGTGACAATCTAATCCCATATTCAACAAATCGCTTGAAATTGCCATTCATACCAGCGTAGAGGTGAATCTTTTCAAAGGGGTTTCTAAACTCCGCATTGTCCCCGAGAAAATAGTTGTTATAGGTCATGTCGCGCATGCTGTTTTTCTGCACACCACCATTGAGTCCTACATAAGCTCTCAATTTATCGGGAACCAAGTAAGTATAG
>JAHEKB010000106.1 GCA_024638525.1 Bacteroidota bacterium | reverse complement strand
GGTAGAAGATTTACTCACTTCAAAAACCCCTACCTCTTTCTTATCTACTCGCTCTGGTTTATACCCTTCTGGTGCAAAAGGAGCTACTCCTCCTCTGGTAATACCTTCTCCTCTGGTAGCCGTCCCACTGTGACAAGCGTCTACTGTTACAAGTATGTCGCCATCCTTACCCAGTTTCATTCTCAAGCCATCTAACAGCTCACCCAACTCTTCATCCAATAGGTGGTTTTCACCCTGATACGCCGGATCGTATTTGGCTGGTGCCCCATAGGCTACAATTGCTTCGTCATAGCCATCTATTTCATCTCCGTTCTCATCATAAATTTGTTGTCCATGACTGGAGAAATGGACTACTGCTATATCACCAGCTGATAAACCAGATTCGAATTCTTTAAAGGCCTCTAGTATCCCTTCTTTATCCGCCTCTTCATTCTTGCGTATGATGAATCGATCAAAACCCTGTTTGCCAAGTGCACTCTTGATAAGCCCAATGTCGTTCACAGAAGAGATATCCTTCCAATTGGTTTCCTCTGGATAGTCGCCAATAGCTATGATTAAGGCGTGCTTCCTTACTGTAGGTGTGGCCTTGAAGTTGACAAGTACCATGCATATTGCCAAACTTAGTAGTACGATTCTTTTCATATTGATTAATCCAATTCTGTATACTTTGGTAAACACTTTCAATGTCATTAGAGCGTCAGAACAAACCTAATTAAAATAACAACCATGGTCAAATCCCAATACTTAAGGAAGCACTTGGAAGGAGAGCGTTGTTGTGGTTGCTTTTGATTGGGTATCTATAAACTTGGGTTCTTCACCTCTGGTCATGCTATTGACTTTATAGAACAATTGGTCAAGTTCTGAATTTATACTCCCTCTACTCATGCTTCCACTGAAGATGGGCCCAAAGTTAAGCGGCTCAGAACTTGCAAAAAGCTTGAACATCTCAATTCCTTTTGAGGGTTCACCAAAGGTCAACATATAACTAATATCCAATGAATCATGGGCCTTGACCATATACTCATCCCAGACGCCACTTCTTTTCTTCTTTGGAATGTACAAGGTGAATTCCCCATTGGGATCCAGATAAATCATATTGAAGTAGAGGCTGTAATCACATTTGTTCTTTACTCTGAGAATAGCTCGGTCGCCCGGCTTAAAGGAGGGTAATCCTTGATGCATAAAACTACTTATAGACAAGCTGTCTTTCACTAACCATTTGCCATTGATTTTCTCCGCAATTACCGGTATGAAACTCAATTCCATATTGAATTCAGAATAGGTAAATTCCAGGGCTTTTAGATATTGACCTTGCACATGATAGTCTAATGCTTGGCTGAGATCAGCGGCTTTGAGGCCTTTGCGAAAAAGGCTGCTGTCCTTGACCCAATGAAGAGCATATCCACCCTCAGATGAGATCAGATAAAGCTCATTGTCCGAATCGCGTAATTCAACTAGGGGAGATGTTGTCAAAATATTCTCCAAGGCTTTGCGCTCAGTGGCATCATCAATTGCCAGTAGGCTAAGTCCTACATTCAGATCGCCAAACTTTTTCTTCTTTGCAAAGACCCAATAGGCGTATCGATCTTTTCCTATATCAACCTCTAATTCAGCTCTTGCTGAGAATTGATCAGCCCAATAGACTTTTCCCTTGCTCACAAGGGTTTCAGCACTTGGGCGTTCAGCACCTGCCTTGTGCACTTCAATTATGCTTCCCTTAACAAGACCCATCATGGAGCCAGCGTTGAGCTTCAGGTCATTTCCAAAAAGCTGTTCAATGCTATAAAAGGCTTCTTGATCACGCGCCCTACCACCAAAGACGTATCGATTTGACTCTCCTTCCATGGTTGGGATTTGATAGGGTATAAGCACGGCCATCTCCCTTTGCAATTCACTAAAAAAAGCTTGATATGTAGATCTAGGACTTAGTTTTTGACTGGCCTTATAGAAGGCTAAACTCAGTGAGCCACAGCTGTCCTTGTATTCCTTATTCTTCTGATTTGCTTTTGATGCAGAGATTACGGTCATTGGAGCAGAGCTGTTTGAGCTACCTCTTGTTGCACTGCTGTTCAAACCAACGGTTTCATCTTCTGTATCCAATTCAAAACCTTCTGAAACTATGGGTTTTGCACCACCTCTAAACGAGCCCGGTCCGCGAGTACCTGTTCCGCTATAGCAAGCGTCTAACAACACCAAAAGATCACCGCCTGAACCCAATTTTGCACTTAGTTTAGCCAATTCAATGCCCAGCTCGTCATCGCGAAGATGCAACTCTCCCTTATAGCCTTTATTCGGTAGCATTGGCGAATTTGCACAGGCAATGGCTTCATCTAAGCGATCTGCCTCTTCATTATTGTCATCCTCGATTTGCTGCCCATGACTGCTGATATGCACCACTGCTACATCATTTGGATTAAGCCATTTAGAAAACTCTTCAAAAGCTTTCAAAATTCCCTCCTTTGTGGCTTGGGAGTCACAAAGGATCATAAACTGATTGAAGCCTTGTCTTCCAAGACTTTCTTTCATTATTCCCGTATCGCTCAAAGAATGAATATCTTTCCAGAGCGTCTCTTTATAATAATGCCCTATGGCAATAATCAATGCCTTCTTTTTACTGTCCGAAATGGTTTGGTAACTCGTTTTTGCTTGAGGTAAAACTTTAATGGCGGATTGCTTGGGTTTGCACCCTTGAATAATAAAAATGGATACAACTGCCAAAACCAAAACAGTGATTCTTTTACCTACCATACTCTATAATTCAATTGTCGGTTTGTAATTCTTGAAGTCGGCTGTTGGCTGCCGCCAGACAGTTCAATCACTCGCTCAAAAACGCCCTTTTGCAATTCGTCTAGCCACACTAGCTTAATGTTATTCATGTGTGAAATAAGAGTAAACACTAGACCAAGGAACGATAGATTGCAAAGCTGTAAGAAGAATAGAATGCTTCCGCTTCAGCATACTTCTTTTCTTCTATCATGTATAGAGTTGGCATAACTAAATCATCATACATATTCTCCCAAATGGTTCGCCTGTATGGCGACTGGTTGATTTGATCCACAACCAAAGGTGCGAGACCATAATACAGTTTGAGCATTTCCGCACCTTTCTCAGACTGTGAAACATGGTTTTTAGCAAAGCGCTCCAATTCCACTAATTCAAAACAGCGTTCATCCTTACCCAACTCCTGAATACATGCAGATGTCAAAAAACACCCTCCTCCAGAAATTGGTATATGCTTTAGAATATGAGCCAATTCTTTGTTCTTATTGTCCAATAATTTGATACTGCTTACGGCATCATCCGTCTCAGGATAATAGAGAATACAGTTCTTCTTCTGCCCCAAAATGGCCAAATCCGAAAGACTTAGTATATCGTCGCCGTCGCTATTTTCATAAGCCCCGCATTTGAGTACGCTATGTGAACCGTCCTTGGCTTCCTTGAGCTTTTTAACAGAGATCACGTATTTTGACTCCTTACTCCAAAGGCCATCTTTGGCCTCTTGTTTCATCTCCATTCTGGCTTCAGATATTAAAGCCTCATCTATTGTTTTGGGAATGAAAAAGGTATAGGTAATCGTCAGTTCTTGTTCGCGCTTTTCGCTTGTGGTATAAATGTATTTAAAGTCATTCTCACCCTCTGAAACAATCAAACTACCTGCTTTTAACAAACTACTCACTGAGACGGCCGCTGCAGCCCCGGCAGATTTCAATAAAAATTCTTTGCGATCCATACTGAAAAAGATTAGGTCTTGTAAAATTATGGCATTTTTGAATCACGTCCTAGAAAGGGTAGCTTTGCTTCCATAAATCATGAAATATCCAATATTAGATTCAAGCATCTTCATTGAGAATAGAAAGCGTTTTGTTGCTCAAATGGAACCCAATAGCATTGCCATCTTCCACAGCAATTTTCAATACAGCTGGAACGGCGATGCCATGTACAAATTCAAGCAGAACTCAGATATATTTTGGCTATCTGGAATTGATCAAGAAGACAGCGTATTGGTGCTGTTCCCAGACTGCCCTATCAGTTCATACAGGGAGTGCCTATTTGTAATGGAAACAAATGAGCACATTGCTACATGGGAAGGACATAAATACACCAAAGAAGAAGCGACAGAAACCAGTGGTATTAAAAATGTAAATTGGAATTCCAACTATATGCAGACCCTGCGGCCCTTGATACAAATGGCCGACAATATCTATCTTCCCCTCAATGAGAATGATAGATACAACCCTCTCTCCCCTTATAAGAACATGGAGATGGTTCATAAGATCAAAGAACTTTATCCACTTCATAATTACAAGCGTGCTGGTCAAATTTTACAAAGACTAAGGTCGGTAAAAACTGAAGCGGAACTAGAGGTAATGAAAAAGGCTGTAGATATTTCTAAAAAGGGCTGGGAACGAATCATGAAATTCACCAAACCTGGGGTCTGGGAATATGAAATAGAGGCTGAACTAGTGCACGAATTCTTGAGCAATAGGGGAAATGGATTCAGTTTTGAACCCATAGTTGCTTCGGGCCCAAGCGCTTGCGTATTGCACTATATAGAAAACAATAAACAGGTGAAGGACGGACATTTGATATTGGTGGATTGCGGAGTTGATTATGCCAATTACGCCAGCGATATGACCCGATGTCTCCCGGCCAACGGCAAATTCAGTCAAAGACAAAAAGACGTTTACAATGCCGTGCTTTCGGTGATGAAACAAGCAAGGACCAAGCTCGTGACCGGAACCATGTTGATGGAGTATCAAAAAGAAGTCGAAGGATTGATGGCTGAGGAATTACTTAAACTCGGATTACTCAGTCCTCAAGACATCAAAAACCAAGATCCCAACTGGCCTGCTGTAAAGAAATATTTTATGCACGGAACTTCGCATTTCTTGGGCATAGATGTTCACGATAGTGGTATGAGATACGAACCCATGCAAGCGGGGATGACCTTTAGCTGTGAGCCGGGTATCTACATCAAAGAAGAAGGAATTGGAGTTAGAATTGAGAACCAAATCCTGATTACGGATCAAGGTCCTGTCGACATGATGGATGCCGTCAATATGCCTATAGAAGTAGATGAGATAGAAGACTTTATGGCTAGCTAAAAGATGATTCTAGCCAACTGATTCTCGCTTCTGTTCATTCCAAATAGTATGAGCTCATTTGCTGAGATTTGCTCACAGCTTTGAGGGCGGATTTCTAAACCCAACTCTTTTTGTGAAATCAGTTTTTCTCTCTGCATTCCTCCCATCCTATCTAAACTTACCATAGCTACGATACTCGTCTTGGGATTGCGGCTGTACGTATTTAATTCCGACATCTTCTCTACCCCCAAATTGTCCATGTGATCATTGAAGACAATATGGAGCTTGTCATGATTTACTGCCAAGACAAAACTGGACATAAACCCTCCGTCGTCAGTGGTCAACTGTCTTTTAAGGATCTTTTTACTCCATTCAATTTCACCGCTCGCTGAAATACTTACGACTATGATGTCCTTATAATTAAAATGGCTAGGATATGATTCCGAACCATTTCTAGACGTCATGGCCACAGCATAAAGCTCACCTATTAAAACTACAGAACCGTCACTTCTGAGAATAAAATTTCTAAAATCAACCTTGTCCAATCCCAATTCTTGACCCTTCTCAAGCTTTCGACCGAGCTTTTCTCTTTGTCTAAGGGTGGATCCCTGCGTTATAAAGTCAATGCCAAAGGCCTCAGTACTGATTTGTTTCAATTTCTGATTCTCATCCAGTTTCAGAAAGAACGTGCCGAGTATATCACAACATCCGCTGCCATAGAATCCAGCCAAAATGACTTCTTGTTCTTTCGTAATTTCAAAGTGGAGATGCTGAATTGGATTGCCCGATTCCAGAGCTATGATTGCATCATGGTGTTTCCCGCTTCCATCTGCGGTGATTAAATGATATTGAAAGCTGCTGCTTCTCTTGGTCGAAAATTCAGACTTGGGTTCAAATACCTTGATCAAACACAACAATTGCCCATTTGAAGACACATCAATACCTGTGATATCGACCAATTCCTTCTTATACGGCAGCTCCAGATCGTATTCCCACAGAAGGTCAAATCGATTGTCGTGAACTTGTAGCCCAAGTTCGGCATGATCATCCTTATCTCCGGGGTATTGGGTCACAAATGCGATCTTTTGTTCATCTCTGGAAATGACATAGTCAAATCCACCATAAGCATATCTCAACCTCCGTTCAAGGGATAGATCGAAAATGGGGACAACCTCGCCAAGGGGATTTAAGGTTTCTTTATCTAAATAGTGTGCGTCGAGACTCGCTTCATCATAATTGGACTTGAAATTCAGCATCCATAGGTCTTTGCCTAACTTGATGATGTTCTTCATAACATCGAATCGTCCAACTTCTTCAAAACTGATCTCAGAAGATCCAATTGGTTCAAGATCATTGTAGCGCTCTATGAATACGTCTTGATTGAACAGGCCGAGATTGCGTTTAATGGCATATATCTCACCATCGTCAGAGCTAATGATATCGGTAACTACAGATTTTTTGGAGTGATAGGGCTGTCCCCAGATGATTTCCATCTCCTCTACCTGAGCGCTAGAGAATACAGATAGGACTGCCAATGTGATTGTAATAATAAGGTTCTTCATGTCTTCTACTAAAGGTTTAAATACTAAGTCAATCTGCTAGGCTTGTCAAATGAATCAAGAATTGAACCAAAGACCTAAACCATCTCACATCTAGATACTGTCAAATCTCGATACAAGAGATTCTAGCGGGTATAAATATACCCTTATACTATATCATTATCCTAATATATATCGCTGTTTTTCAACTATATACATCATTAAGACAAACCAGAAATGACTCCATTGGAATCAATATCCATACCCTCTGATGCAGGAACCGCAGGAAGTCCAGGCATGCGCATCATATTTCCTAAAATGGGAATTAAAAATCCCGCACCTGCTGCTATCTCAAACTCTCTTACCGTAATCCTGAATCCGGTAGGTCTACCCACTTTTTTGTCGTCATCTGAGAAGGATTTCTGTGTTTTAGCCATGCAGATTGGCAAAGATTCTAAGCCCAGTTTAGCAATACTTCTAAGGTCTCGTTCTGCTTTTGCTGCATAGTCTACACCATCTGCGCCGTATATTTCTTTCGCAATCGTTTCAATTTTATCCTTTACCCCGGCATTCCAATCGTAAAGTGCTTTGAAATTGTCCGTACCCTCATCAATTTGATCTGTGACGGCTTGAGCCAAGTCCTTGGTGCCATTGCCACCTTCTGCCCAGCCCTTGCTGAGTACGGCTTTTATCCCCAAAGTAGAGCATTTCTCAATAAGCCAATCAACTTCTTCATCTGAATCTGAAATAAAGCTGTTCACCGCTACAACTGGTTTAATCCCGAACTTCTTCATGTTCTCTATGTGTTTCTCCAGATTTGCAAATCCCTTTTGTACCCTCTCAAGGCTGGGATCATTGTATTCTTCTTTAGGTGCACCTCCGTGATGTCTAAGCGCTCGAATCGTTGCCACAACCACAATAGCGTTTGGCTTTAATCCCCCCAAACGCAAAAAGAC
>JAHEKB010000317.1 GCA_024638525.1 Bacteroidota bacterium | reverse complement strand
CTAACTCTCAAGAATCGGTATTAAACGGCATTGAACAGATAAGCGGGCAGCAAGCAAAATGGTATAATATAGATATCAAAGATTCGTCATTAAGCGAGCTTTTTGAAAAAGAAGAGATTGAAGCTGTCATTCACTTTGCCGCCTTTAAAGCAGTAGGTGAATCGGTAGAAAATCCCTTGAAGTATTTTGAGAACAACATTGGCGGGCTACTCAATTTGACTGGGTGTATGCAGAAATACGAAGTTGAATCTATGGTTTTTTCTTCTTCTTGTACAGTTTATGGCGACACCAAATCTTCACCAATAGACGAGAGTCACCCGCGAACAGCTGCCATTTCTCCATACGGCACCACTAAAATAATTAGTGAAGAAATTCTGGAAGACCTGAGCGAGCATGGATCTTTAAAAACCATAAGCTTGCGCTACTTTAATCCCGTAGGTGCCCACCCATCGGGTCTCATAGGCGAATTGCCCTTAGGAGTGCCCAGCAACTTAGTTCCATTTATTACCCAGACCGCTGCTGGAATCAGAGATTGCCTAAGCATTTTTGGAACGGATTATAATACTCCCGACGGATCAAACATTCGAGACTTTATACATGTAGTTGATTTGGCTAAAGCACATGTAAAGGCCTTGGATTATTTTATTAAAATGCCCGAACACTTTGACATATTCAATTTGGGGACTGGCAAGGGTCATTCTGTTTTAGAAGTGGTAGATTGCTTTGAAAAAGTGTCGGGTATCCGCCTCAATAAACGCATGGCAGCCCGCCGAGCGGGAGATGTAGAACAGATTTGGGCAGACAACAGCAAAGCAAAGTCTCTACTAAACTGGTCTGCTGAATTGGGTCTAGACCAAATGATGGAATCTGCATGGCGCTGGCAGCAAAAGCTCAGCAATAATTAAGAATTTGGAAAGTATTTCAGCTTTCTTTCCACTATGGTATAATGGGTTTCATTGCTCAATTTATTCTGAACCCTCTTTTCTTTAAGAATCCAATTTCCTGCTTCATCAACAGTTGGATAGCGTATGTCCGATTGACTTATTAGCACGGGTACCGCATTTCTAAGTATAAAATTTGAGCTGCGTTTTAGCCAATCATCTTCGTACGCTTTTACCAAAAAGTTTTGCAATTCTCCGGTAGGTGTATACGAAAAAGCAGTGTCTAATTGACCCTCAGCATTATAACTAAACTTGCGAACAATTCTGAGGCTATCACCCAGCCCGTAAGCCTTGGTTTGAATCAATTGTCCTTCGTCATTGTAGTCGTTTCTATAAGCCGCTTCAAACTCATTGGCACTGTTGGTCCAAATTTCTTCCACTACCCTTTTGTTCTGGTCATACCTTAGCTTACACTCACTTTTTTCAACTTGTTCTTCGTCACTGATGGTAACAGTTAGAGGATTGCCTCTGCTGTTGTATTCATAATGCTCACTAAAGTTGTAGTTGGGAACAGCGTAGCTCGAGCGCTGAGCAAAACCCAACTCACTATAGAAGTAAGAAGTGAGCGACAGTAGGCTTTGTTTTTGCAATTGATCTTCTACAAAATCTGCCCTATACTCAAATTCTTGTAGCTCAGAAACAGCTCCATTTAAACCGGCATTGCTCCAGTCATTGGGCAAGTGTGCTTTATCCTGACAGCCTAAACAGAGTGTAAAAAGAAGAATTGGGACAAGTCGCATAGGCCAAAGATACGCATGTGTATAGAACTGCTTTATTGCTCAATCAACAGCTTCTGCTGCCATTGAATTTCTCCTTTGTCGCTTTTAAGAACAATGAGATACAAGCCATTGGCTAAGTCCAGTTCTAATGCAATTAAACCCGAATTATTGATGAGTTCTTCTGTGCTAAACACCAAATCTGCCTCTAGATTATAGCATTCTATAAGCAGCTTATTGCTAAGTCCATTGGCATCTATTATTAGTTTGCCGCTGGTGGGATTAGGATACAGCTTGGTTAGAGTTCGCTCCACTTCAGAGGTCGCAGCTGTTTCAACCACGCTGAA
>JAHEKB010000316.1 GCA_024638525.1 Bacteroidota bacterium | reverse complement strand
TGCAGATTATGAATCTATCCAAAGCTTTGTCAATGCAGACCAGTCTAGGACGGATGTAGTTTGTGTATGCAGCCCCAATGCACTCCATGTGCGACATGCAGTTGAATTGATTCAGGCTGGATACCATTGTGTAGTGGAAAAACCCATGGGCCTTTCTTCAGAGGCAGCCAGATCGTTGGTGAAAGTAGCCGAGCAAGCGTCGAAGCAAGTTTATGTGGTCATGCAAAATCGCTATAGCCCCGCGAGTAAGTGGCCAAAATCACTAGTTGAGAACAATGTGCTTGGCGACATATATAGCGTTCAGGTTAATTGTTATTGGAACAGGGATGAGCGTTACTACAAACCCAATAGCTGGCATGGTTCTAAAGAATTAGATGGAGGCAGTATATATACCCAGTTTAGTCATTTTGTGGACTTGCTTTATTGGTGTTTTGGTCCTTTAGAGAACTTTTCAGGAAGAATGTTCAACTTTAATCACCAAGATCTTACAGAGTTTGAAGATAGTGGAAATATTTACTTTGACTTTCAATCTGGAGGAGTAGGTCAATTCAATTTCAGTACGTCCTGTTATGCAAAGAATCTTGAAAGCAGTATCACCATACTGGCGGAGAACGCAACCTTAAAAATCGGAGGTCAGTACATGGACCAAGTACTACACGCCGAGTTTAAAGACTCTGACATTAAAATGCCAGAGCAGAATAAAAGTTCTTTTGGTCCTTATAAAGGGAATGCTTCAAATCATCGATTGCTTATTGATAATGTGGTCAGGTCATTGACCTTGGGAGAAAGCCCAGATACATCGGCACAAGAAGGTTTAGCCGTTGTTGAGATCATAGAAAAAATGTACAATCTTGCCACCTAAATTAACCCCTTTCTTTTTCAGCGGTTCATTCCCCGAAGGGAATAAAAGCAATGGCAGAATTAAGATGTTAGCCCGGATATTCAAAAATCTAGGCTTTGATCCATATTTATGCTCGTTGGGTCCCCTGGAATTTCCACAGCAGAATCCATTGAAAGGACGATGGAAGGGAATTGACTATGGCTATTTATATCCCAGTTCTAAAAGACCTTCTTCAAAGATCATGAGGCACATATTTCGCCTTAGTACTCTACTTCGCTCAACGTATATCTTGCTGCGCAATAGGAAAACAACCATTTGGGTATATTTCTATAATCCGCGCTTTTCAGATGGAATATTAATCATGAGATGGGCAAAATTTTTGCGATTAAAGGTAATTGTTGATCAAACAGAGGCTTTTTCTTTAGAAGGTCATGCCTTGAGTAAAAAGGAAGAAATGTGGATCGCTAAGCATGCGGACTTATTATTGGTCATTTCGAAGGAGTTAATTGAATTCTACAAGAAGCTCGGTCGGAGCAAGAATGTCATCAAGCTTCCTTTGATTATTGATTTAAGCGAGTTTGATAAGGAGCAGGTAAGCAGCATTGAAAACACTATAGGTTATTTGGGCGCATTTGGGGTGAATGATGCCGTGATTGAATTGGTAGAAGCGTTCTCACTGGCACGATTGGAGAAGCCCGAACTAAAACTGCGACTCATGGGTTATTCCAATACCGCAGATCAACTCAAAGAAATGATTCAATTGCTAGCTCTTGAAAGCAGCATTGAGTTGGTAGGAAAATTGGAGAGTGAGCAAATTGCCCGTGAATTAAAAAAATGCAGTGTATTAGTCTTACCTCGTAAATCTCATGCCTTTTCAAGGCACGGTTATCCCAATAAGTTGGGGGAGTATTTTGCGGCTAAAAGAGCTGTTCTTATCAGTGATATTGGCGGTTATAGCCATGACTTTGAACACGCTAAAGAGGTGTATAAGTATAATCCCAATGATAAGGCTTCATTGATTACTGCGATTTTTGAAGTGCTCAGTGATCAAGAATTACGCAATAAAATTGCACTTTCTGGTTACACCTATTGCCGTGAAAACTTTGCTCTAGAAGTAAGGCAAGACCAATTGGCACGAGCCTTGGGTAGTTTAAGCTCTTAGACTACCAAAATT
>JAHEKB010000315.1:1389-2015 GCA_024638525.1 Bacteroidota bacterium | reverse complement strand
TGCCCACTTTAAAACCTATGCTTTTGGCATAGCCCTCGTCAAAGCTCAACACCTTAAATCCGCGCATAAATAGCAAAACAACCACCGTATTAAGTATGGCAATTAGGCTAAAGAGCTTAACATCTTTTAAGTTCATGGAAGCCGCTTTGCCAAATAAGAAATGGTCCAAACCACTTTGGGCTGCATTGCCGCTGTGCTGTATGTGGGTAAGCAGCACTATCCCTACACCAAAGAATACGCTTAAGCAAAGAGCCAAGATGGTGTCTGGTTTTAGTTTGGAGCGGTTTTGAACAAAGTCTACGCACCATACCGAAAGTAAGCCTGAAACTATGGCACCTATCACAAAATAAAGTGGGTTCTTCACTCCAGTCAACATAAATGCAATGGCAACACCCGGCAAGACGGAATGAGAAATCACATCGCCAATAAGGGCTCGTTTTCTCAAATAGCTAAAGCTACCCACCACCCCAGAAGCAAGGCATAGAATCCCTGTTCCCAGGCTTACCACTAGCAGGGTGTAATTCATAGCGATATAGTCTTGAAGCCAAGAGATCATTTGTGACGAATGGGAAATTCTTTATTGGCCAAAACTTGAGTAATCTTAGACATAGTGGTGGGTTTACCGC
>JAHEKB010000315.1:0-1379 GCA_024638525.1 Bacteroidota bacterium | reverse complement strand
GTTTCTGCCAGTATTTTATCTGTAAAAACTTCTTCTACCGAACCACAGGCTACCAGGCGTGTATTGAGCAGAATTAACCAATCAAAGTATTGCCGCGCTGTATTCAAATCGTGGTGAACAATCACCAAGGTTTTTCCGTTTTCACGCATTTCTTTCAACAGCTGTATAATCATTTCTTCGGTGGCCACATCTACCCCCGCAAAGGGTTCGTCCATTAAAAACAATTCTCCTTGCTGTGCCAAAGCCCTGGCCAAAAAGACGCGCTGTTGCTGGCCACCACTGAGTTGAGATATTTGCCGCTTGGCATAACCCAGCATATTCACTTTTTCTAGCGAATCTGCAATAATTCCCTCGTCGGTACTGTTTAGCCTCTTGAACAAGCCTTTGTGGTGGTAGCGGCCCATGGCCACTATATCCCAAACACTGGCTGGGAAATCCCAATCTATTTGCTGGCGTTGCGGTACATAACTCACCTTAGATCTTACCTCATCTATGTCTTGGTCAAAAATCTTTGTAAAGCCAGAAGTGGGTTTAATTACTCCCATTATGGATTTGAGCAAAGTGCTTTTCCCCGATCCATTTGGTCCCATTATTCCAATGACCTTTTCGTCTGGCAATTCAAAATCCACATTCCAAAGAGCCGGTTTTCTACCGTATAAAACCGTTAAATTATGTGCTTCTATAATGGCTTCATTTTTCATTTTAATCCGCTGATAATAGTTTCTATATTGCTTTCTAGCATGCCCAAATAACTGCCCGCTGGTCCGTTTTTCTCTCCCAGTGCGTCGCTATATAGGCTGCCTCCTATCTGCAGTTCGTAATCTCTAGCTCTAGCACCTTCTACCACTGAACGCAAGTTTTTATCAGACACGCTGGTCTCTATAAATACGGCTTTAACCTTTCTTTCAACTATAAAATCAATCAGGTCTTTTACATCTTTTATTCCGAATTCAGCAGCCGTTGAAATCCCCTGTAGTCCACGCACTTCAAAGTCAAATGCATGGCCAAAGTACTCAAAAGCATCATGTGATGTTATTAATATGCGCTGATCGCGCTGCAGTTCACTATCTAGTTTTTGCTTGAGGACCGCTGCTTTCTCTATGACCTTTTGCTTATAAATCTCGAAATCTTGCTCAATTCCCTCTAATCCTTCCATACTGGAAAGTGAATCCACCACGCCTTCTAAGCAATCCATCCAAAGCGAAGGATGAAACCATATATGGGGATCCCTCAGCTCTGAATCTGTGTCTATCCTTCTCAATCTATGGTCTGGAGCAAAGTCTCCCAAGGCCAAGGTGGTTTTGTTCTTCCCAGCTTTTTTGAGCACCTGAGCCATTTTCCCCTCTAAATGCAGCCCATTGTATACAATTACATCTGCA
>JAHEKB010000105.1 GCA_024638525.1 Bacteroidota bacterium | reverse complement strand
AGTATGATCGCATTTGCCAAGCTCAACGGAAGTTTAAAGAAAGCCATCAGATTACCTAAATATAACATTGTCAATACGCTGATTCTCATAGGAATAGTGGTTTATGCAGTATGGATGGTTTACAGCGGTACTGGCAATAGCCTGCACCTATACCTGGTGTTTGCAGCGGCTATAACGTACGGCGTGCTATTTGTGATTCCAATCGGTGGAGCGGATATGCCTGTTGTTATCAGTTTATTGAACTCATTTACCGGACTCGCCGCAGCCTTTGGAGGATTTCTCTACAATAATCAAGTCATGTTAACCGGCGGTATTCTGGTAGGTTCTGCCGGAACCTTACTGACATTAGTCATGTGCAAGGCGATGAACAGACCTTTGGTCAATGTAATCTTCGGTGCCTTTGGTGAAGGTGCAGCTACCGGAGGTGAAGCAGTAGCGGGCAATATAAAGGAGATTGGAAGCAGCGACCTTGCTGTCCTAATGAATTATTCGAGTAGAGTGATTATAGTGCCTGGTTACGGTTTGGCGGTTGCCCAAGCTCAGCATGTGATAAATGAATTGGAGCAATTGCTTGAGAGCAGAGGTGTTGAAGTGGCATATGCAATACATCCTGTAGCTGGAAGAATGCCCGGCCATATGAATGTTTTGCTTGCAGAAAGCAATGTAGAATACGACAAATTGAAGGAAATGGAAGAGGTCAATCCCGAATTTGCTCAGACCGATGTTGTTCTCGTAGTGGGAGCAAATGATGTCGTTAATCCCGCAGCTAAAACCGATCCTTCAAGCCCCATTTATGGCATGCCAATTTTGGAAGTAGAGGACGCCAAAAATGTTATTGTAAATAAGCGCTCAATGAATGCGGGTTATGCGGGAATTCAAAACCAACTATTCTTTAATGATAAGACATCCATGCTCTTTGGCGATGCCAAAAAGGTCTTAACCGAATTAGTTGCCGAGCTTAAGAACCTCAATTGATTGCATGGAGCAATTCTTTTTCAGCCAATCCAAAGAAGAGAATAAACTCTACCTCCGCGATCAGGAGGCCAGCCACTGCAGATTGGTTCTGCGCAAGCAAGTCGGTGACCAAATAATGGTGACAGATGGTAAAGGTAATCTGATGACCTGCCAAATCGACGCCTTAGATAAAGCCGTGGTGGAATGCAGTATTTTAGATACTGAGTTCAGAACAAATCCAGAAAAACTTATACTAGCAGTAGCACCAACCAAAAACAGGGATAGACTGGAGTGGATGATTGAAAAACTGGTTGAGATAGGGGTAAAGGATATTATCCTGCTACAAACGATGAACACTGAAAGGAACAAGATCAACCAAGAGCGCTTGTACAAAAAGGCCATCAGCGCTATGAAGCAAAGTTTGAGAGTGCATCTACCTCAGATTAAGAACATGGACCATTCCGATGTCCTAGCCATTGAAGCAGAGGGTAAATACATTGCGCATTGCCATCAAGATTTGCCTAGGTCCGCATTTAGAAGTTCAAATGTGCAGACACTAATGCTTATTGGTCCAGAAGGAGACTTCAGCGAGTTAGAAGTGCAAGAGGCCGTAAGACATGGATTTCGATCCGTTGAATTGGGTCAGTTTAGATTGAGAACAGAAACGGCTGCCTTGTTCGCAGCAGCTCAATGGTCAAAAGTGTAAGCCTCTGACAATGCGGTATGATAGCTGGGTTTTAAATAAAGGTCATTGTGGGTGCCACCTTCAATTATCTCTAGGTGTTTGTCCTCGCCCTTGAATTCTTTGAATAATCGTATGCCTTGTTCCATCGGAATCAGGCGGTCTTTCTCACCATGAATGATAAAGAGTTCAGATTGAATCTTTTTCATTTTATTCAAATTTTGAAAATGAAACTTGAACAACCAGAGATCTGGGAGGTTCACCTTTTGAGGGAGAACGACATGTGAGGTTTTGGTAAAGGTAGATTCAAGGATCAACCTCTGAGGGGCGTGCAAGCTTGCCATGTGACTGGCAAAAGCACCGCCCAATGATCTTCCGTGAAAAACAATAGGGAGTTCAGTATCACTATAATGCGTGTAAACCACTTCCATGTCTTTGAGCATGGCATTCATATCGCGCTTCCCTCGACTCTTGCCATATCCCCTGTAATCCGGGAGAATAATCTCACATTGATAGCGTTGTGCAAGCATTTCGCACCATTCGCCCCAAAACTGGGCGCTTCTACTGTTGCCGTGAAAATAAAACACGCGTGCTTTGGGCTCTTCTACTTTAAAGTGAATGCCATTGATTAATCCGTCTTTTGGACTACTCAGATTGAATTCTTCAAAGGCTAAACCAAGTGGAAATTTGAATTTGTAATCATGCCTCAGCAAATCCGGTTTGAAGAGTATTCTATCTTGCATATAGTAAAATGCAACGACAGTGCTGATTATAAAAAGCAAAATGGCAGCTATGCTCAGAATCAAATATTCCATTAAGATTTTCTGAAGTTTAAACTGGTTTCAGTCGGATCGAGTTTTTCGGGTAGACTCGAGTGTAATATCTCCTCGAGAAAACGATGATACTGTTCAAACGTATGAAGATTATTATGTCTGCCATCGATTACGGGATAAATTCGGCTCAACTCTGAATTCAATTTAGATAGCTTCATACTAGACTTAAACGGGATCAAGTGATCATTGGTTCCATGTATCAAGTGAACAGGGCAACTCACATGCTTATACCATTTATAGGTCTTAATGGGAAACCTCAAGATAAGTGACATAGGCATGATTGGCAAATACCTTTTGGTAATGCTCTGCATGCTGTAATAAGGCGCTTCGAGAATCAGCATCCGCGGACTATTCATGGAAGCCAGTTTGGTGGCAAATCCGCAGCCCAATGAGCGACCATAAAGAACGATATATCTTTCAGGAACTTCTTTTTTAACCCTTTCATAGACGTATTGCAAATCTCTTTTAATCCCTTCTTCGGTGCGTTTACCCGTGCTCTTTCCAAAACCTCTGTAGTCTACCATCAATACGTCAAAGCCAAGACGGGTAAAATCTACCGAAAATTTGCCCCATCCCTTTACGCTTCTGGAGTTGCCTTTCAGGTAAATAACTATTCCTTTGGCTTGCTTCACTTTAAAGTGAATTCCATTGATGTTCACTCCTTCTTCTACTTCAATATTGTATTCGTCAAAAACTTGATTATCGTATTTAAAGGAAAAATCTTCTGGAAGTTTTTCTGGCTTGAAAAGGAAGCGTTCTTGCAGAAAGTAGGCGATGACATTCAAAAGAATGTAGACCAGAACGACTACCAAGGCTATAATCCACCAACTCACTCAAACGAATTTAAGGAATAATGCTTAGAGCAAGTGGCAATAGCTACCATAGCATTGCGTTACTACATATATTTGAGCAAGGCTTGACCACAATGAGATCAAAACTAAAATTATTTATCGGGCTTGGCTTAGTTGCCATCTTGTCTACTTCTTTTAGTACAGACTATAGCATCAAAATCGCAAAAATGAAGTACAACGGTGGAGGAGATTGGTATGCAAACCGGACTGCCTTGGGCAATTTGGCTGAGTTTTGTAACCAGAATATTGGAACAGATATCAATCCACAGGATCAAGTAGTGGAAGCTGGCAGTAATGAGATATTTAATTATCCGTATGTATATCTAACCGGACATGGAAATGTGGTTTTTTCAATAGAGGAAGCGGCGAATTTGAGAAAGTACCTGCTGGCAGGTGGATTCTTACATATAGACGACAATTATGGTATGGATCCCTTTATCAGGCCCGAGATCAAAAAGATTTTTCCCGAGCTGGATTTGGTGGAATTGCCTTTTGATCATCAAATTTTTAAAAGTCCTTATCGCTTTGATACTGGTCTCCCCAAAATTCATGAGCACGACGGCAAGCGTCCACAGGCATTTGCTCTGATTTATCAAGGACGCATGGTCTGCCTATACGATTATGAATGTGATCTTGGCAATGGCTGGGAAGATGCAGGAATTTATGATGATAGCCCGGCAACCAGATTAAAAGCCTTGCAAATGGGAGCCAATATTATAGATTTTGTTTTTACTCAGTAATCGAAATTTGTTTCTAGCGGGTTTACATTAAAATTTCGTCCAAACCCGAAGTACATTTTAAGAATTCTGAACTACCAGTCTCCTGCTTGAGCTTTTAACTTCTCTGCTTTCTCTTTGCCTAAGAAGTTATCTATCCAATAGTGAGCGAGGTAAATAAGCGGGGTAAGGGCAATGGCAATGGCAAATTTATAGATATAGTTGTTCACACCGATAGCCAAGACCGTGCTCAGACTCCAGTCTGCGCCGATATAAAAGGCAATAAAAAGTACCACAAAACTGTCTATGAATTGCGAAACCAGCGTAGAGCCAGTTGCCCTGAGCCATACTTTAGATTCTCCGGTTATTTTCTTTAGTTTTTGAAAAACGATAACGTCCAGCAGTTGGCCAATAAGAAAAGCCACAAGTGAACCAATAATGATCCACAGTCCTTGACCGAAAATCTTTTGAAAGGCCAATTGCATATTGGCTACTCCTTGTTGATCTCCGCTGTCCAACCACCATTCTGCCGGGCTGAGTTGTATGGCAAAATATACCATGATGAATGCAAATGAGATCAAACCTGCTGCCATGAATGAAAGAAATCGAACACCCCTTTTCCCAAAGTATTCATTGATCACATCTGTCATGATAAAAACGATGGGCCATAACACTACACCTGCGGTCAAGTCAAATCTCAGATCTACGCCCAAGAGCTGCCACTGCAACGGATCTACACCCAGACTTTTCTCTAGGGAGAATATCTTGACACCAATGAATTCTGCTATCAATGCATTGGTTATAAAAAAGCCTCCCAAAAGGAGGAACAATCGACTTTCCTTTGATTTTAATACGTTCAACTTCTCTGCAGCGTTCTTATGTGGAAATATAGGAATAAATATTGTTGCACTCTTAAATAAACTTGCATCATGAATAAGCTCTTCTACATCGCTGTCATCGTATTTCTGCCCAGTATTGGATTTGGACAGACTGCTCTAGAGCATTACAACCAGGGGACAGAAATGTTTGAACAAGGGAATCATGCAGGAGCGATTAAAGCTTTCAGCGCTGCCCTGACTTTGGATAGCACTTTTGCAGAAGCCTATATGGGCAGGGGCAGTGTATATGCCTCAATACAGAAATTCGAACTGGCAGAAAATGACCTCACTGCATCAATATTGAATGACCCCACCGTTTCGGACGCATTTTTTAATAGGGCATTTGTATATATGGAACTGGGAGAATTGGATCTCGCTTTGCGGGATCTCAACATGTATGTGGTGATCAATCCCAACGATATGAATGCTTATCTGGCGCGGGTAGATATTTTAATCCAACAGAATGAGCAAGTAAAGACCTATCAAGATTTTGAGACCATTATTAGGACCCCTGCCAATGGACCAGAACAATATGTTCAGCGCGGCAGAATTAAGATACTCATGCAGGACACTACGGGCGCCTTGTCTGACTACGACAGTGCTTTGGCTCTAGACCCCACTTATATGGGAGCTTATCAATTGAGAGCCAATTTGTATTACTATACATCTAAATTCTACCTGGCTATACAGGATCTAAACATTTATTTGATGGCCATTGAGGATGATTGGACCGCATACCTTCTTCGCGGTGAGTGTTACGGCATGCTCCAAGAATACACCTTAGCTATTGATGATTATGATGAGGCTCTCCGCTTAAAGCCCAATCATGCTGATGCTTACTTTGACAGGGGCTTTTTCAATTTACAAATAGAGCGGTTTGAAGAAAGCATTGCCGACTTCAAAAAAGCCATTGTCTACGGCTACCGGGATGCTCGCTTGATCTATTACAATAAGGGAATTGCCGAATACAGAATGGGCAATAAAGAGCAAGCCTGTAGCGATTGGAAAAATGCCGCTGATCTCGCGGCGGATTACAGGAATAAATATTGCAATTAAGTCTTTAGTTTGAAAATCTTAAACTTGGCCAAGCCTATTTTTTGCAATCGGTATTGAATGGAAACCCAGAGCACTCCTAGACCATAAATACTGCTCCTTTTGAGGTTTATCGACGAAGCTTCTTCGAAATATTTTGTTGGACAAGTTACTTCTCCAATCTCAAAACCCGCATAGAATAATTGTGCAGTGATTTGATTGTCGAAAATGAAATCATCGCTGTTTAGATCGATGTCTATTTTGTCAAAGACCGCTGTGCTAAATGCTCTATAACCGGTGTGGTACTCAGACAGTTTTTGATTGATTAAAATATTTTGACCAAGCGTGAGAATACGGTTTGCGATGTATTTGTAAATGGGCATTCCCCCCTTGAGGGCTCCTTTTCCCAAAATCCTAGAGGCATATACCACGGGGTAAACATCATTGGCAATGATGCTGCACATGCTCTTGACCAGTTTCGGAGTGTATTGATAATCCGGGTGAACCATGATAACAATATCCGCCCCGAGCTCTATTGCCTTGTGATAACAACTCTTCTGGTTGCCACCGTAACCCTTATTGTCTTGGTGAACAATGACATGTCCAATCCCAATTTCTCTGGCGAGCTCAGCCGTGTCATCTTTGCTGGCATCATCTACTAGAACCACTTCATCTACTATATCAAACGGGAGCTCTTCATAGGTAGTTCTTAGTGTCTTGGCCGCATTGTAAGCCGGCAGGACAACTACAACTTTTTTTCCTTCAATCATGGGTTTAAGAATGCAAGAGTATGTAGTACAGTGCACCGGCAAAGTAACCGATGATTGCCCAGAGGCTGATCTTTTTCACGTACCAGAAAAAGTCAATTTTTTCTAGTCCCATAGCTGCAACTCCAGCCGCAGAACCTATGATCAAGGCACTACCTCCTGTTCCCGCACAATAGGCCAAGAATTGCCAAAACTTACCGTTGGGTACGAATTGAGAAAACCATTCGGGATCAGCCATGGTACTTAAGGTTGCCGGATCAACTGTTCCATACATTCCCTGAGCGGCAGCTACCAATGGCACATTGTCAACCACAGCTGACAAAAGGCCAATAACAAGGTTTATCCCGTATATATTTTTGAGTTTGCTATCTAGGAAGGAAGCGACATCATTTAGATGACCATATTCTTGCAGGGCAGATACCGCAAGTAGGATTCCCAAGAAAAACATAACACTTGGAATATCGATTTTTTGAAGCACTCCAATTACAGAGAGGGGATGCTTGTCTTCATTGTTCTTGGATCTGTGGATCAATTCTGTGGTTGTCCATAGTACACCCAAACTGAACATCATGCCCATAAAGGGAGGGAGGTGTGTAACAGTCTTGAAAACGGGGACAAACAATAGGCCCAAGAGCCCCATTGTAAAGATTAACTTTCTTTCAAATGCAGTTGTAGGATTTAGATAACTGCTCGCCGTTCTTTGCTTTACCGGTCTTTCGATTTCTCCTTCGGATGTAAACGATAAAATGATCAAGGGCACCAACATGGTAATTAAACTTGGAATGATTAAGTCTTTGATCATACCCGGTACGTCCGGTAATTGACCTTTAATCCACAACATGGTGGTGGTGACATCACCTATTGGAGACCACGCACCACCTGCGTTGGCAGAAACTACCACCATGCCCACAAAGAACCACCTGGTTTCCTTATCCTGAATGAGTTTCCGCAAGAGGGAAATCATGACAA
>JAHEKB010000314.1 GCA_024638525.1 Bacteroidota bacterium | reverse complement strand
ACTTCGTACAGGTTAAAAACGGTGATTTCTACGCTACCAAGAGAATTACAGTTTCGAAATAATTAATTTAAATATTGATAAAAGCCCAGACATTCGTGTCTGGGCTTTTTTTTTGCATTATGCTTCAAATAGATAAACAAGACAGGATTGCTGTTGTGAGCTTGTCAAGAGCTGAAAAAAGAAATGCCTTTAATGCAGAACTTGTACAGGCCATTAAACAGACCTATATGGATCTGAATACAGAGCCTGGCATCAGAGCAATTGTTCTTAAAGGTGAGGGGAAAGCATTTAGTGCTGGGGCGGATTTAGGGTATATCAAAAGTTTGCGAGCCAACAGTCTTAAAGAGAACGAGGCTGACAGCATGGCGTTGGCTGATATGTTTGAAGCCATTTATCAATCTCCTAAGCTTACGATAAGCGCTGTTCATGGACCGGCATTAGCCGGAGGTTGTGGTCTTGCAACGGTCACAGATCTCTGTTATGCATCTAGCGATGCAAGTTTTGGCTATACCGAAGCAAGGATTGGTTTCATTCCTGCAATTGTTATGGTCTATCTTTTGAGTAAGACAAGTATGCAAACCGCTCGAGATTTAATGCTCACAGCTAGAGTGATTGATGCTAAAGAGGCTTTGGATTTGGGTTTGGTTTCCAGAATTCTGCCTACAGAAGGTTTCCATGAATTGGTATTGGCTGAAGTTGAAAAAACGATTATGAGCACCTCTGGCCAGTCGATTGAAATGATCAAAGAGATGTTGCGAAAAATACCCGAATTAGATCATGATGCAAGTCTTAAATGGGCAGCTGCGCTCAATGCTAAAGCGCGAAACAGCGAGGACTGTATCAAGGGAATGGATGCCTTTTTGAACAAAGAAACACTAAACTGGTGATAGATACGCATGCACATATCTATGCGGATCAGTTTGATGAAGACAGGGATTTGATGATACAGAGGGCTAGATCGGCAGGCATAAACAAGATCTTTTTGCCAAACATAGACCTCAACTCAATTGATAAAATGTTCGATTTGGTTCACCGCTATCCTGAATTTGCTTATCCCATGTTGGGCCTACACCCATGTTCAGTTCAATCGGACTACAAGGATGTACTGAATCAAATTGAAGGTAAATTAGAGCAGCATAAGGTCATTGCAATTGGAGAGATTGGAATAGATCTTTACTGGGACAAAAGCACTAAGGGTATCCAAGAAGAAGCCTTTGTAGAGCAGTGTGGGTGGGCGATGGAAAGATCATTACCCATTGTAATACATTCAAGAGAGTCCATAGATTTAATCTTGGATATTATAGAAAGCTCATTCAAAGGGAAACTAAGAGGAGTTTTTCACTGTTTCACCGGCGATTTAAAGCAAGCTAAAAGAATTATGGATCTAGGCATGTATATGGGAATAGGTGGTGTATTGACGTTTAAAAATTCCGACTTAAAGGACGTCATACCTCAAATACCCCTTGATCGCCTATTGCTTGAAACTGATTCACCCTATCTGGCACCGGTGCCATATCGAGGTAAAAGAAATGAGCCGGCCTATATGGCTGAAGTTCTTCACTACCTAGCAAAAATGCTAAATGTAGAGGGTAGGGAAATTGATCAGCAATTAGAGCAGAACAGCTTGAGATTATTTAAAATTTAGCGTTCTTTGCACACTTCTCAGGAGAGGTGCCAGAGTGGTTGATCGGGCTACCCTGGAAAGGTAGTGTACTCGCAAGGGTACCGAGGGTTCGAATCCCTCTCTCTCCGCAAAGATTCAAGGCCTGCCAACATTGTTGGTGGGCTTTTTTTATAAAGTCTGTACCAAGCCCCGCTTGTGTGCAGACTTTATAAAAAAGAAGGGCTCTTGGCCCGAGGCCTTGAATCTTTGTAAGGTCAACCCAAACGGGATCATAAGCGGAGCGAATAATCCCCAAGCCCCGCTTGTGTGCAGACTTTATAAAAAAGAAGGGCTCTTGGCCCGAGGCCTTGAATCTTTGTAAGGTCAACCCAAACGGGATCATAAGCGGAGCGAATAATCCCCAAGCCCCGCT
>JAHEKB010000104.1 GCA_024638525.1 Bacteroidota bacterium | reverse complement strand
AACTCCGCATAAATAAAGGGATTACGTACAATTAAAAATTTGTATAATCAAGACGTATTTAATTTTTTTTAAAACTTTTTTTACCCCAACTTAGCGGCAGGTTATCTGACAAATAGCTACCTTATTGCTTTATTATACTTAACATTTTAATAACCAAAAACTTATATGAGTGAACAACATGAAACTGTCTGGGCTAACTGTCTGAAGATTATAAAGGACAATGTTAACCCACAGAGTTTTAAGACATGGTTTGCACCCATCAAGCCGTTAAAAATTGAAGACAAGGTTTTGACTATTCAAGTTCCCAGCCAATTCTTTTACGAATGGCTAGAAGAGCATTATGTAGGACTTCTTAAAAAAACATTGGAAAAAGAACTCGGCGCAGGATCCAAGTTGGAATACAATGTGATTGTTGAGAACAGCGGAGGCACCAATGCCAGACCCTACACAGTAAGCATGCCCACCAGGAATGTCACTCATAACAACAAGAATGAAATGGGAATGCCCATCAATCTTTCTAACAATATTCACAATCCCTTCATCATTCCCGGTCTTAAAAAACTCAATATTGATTCTCAACTGAATCCTTCTTACACTTTTGATAACTTTATAGAGGGAGAATGTAACCGATTGGCGAGATCAGCGGGTTATGCCGTAGCTAACAAACCAGGAGGAACAGCATTCAATCCATTGATGATTTTTGGAGGCGTAGGATTAGGAAAAACACATTTGGTTCATGCCATAGGCAACAGAATTAAAGAGATTTCAAGCAGTAAGTCCGTATTATACGTTTCATCAGAACGATTCATCAATCAATATGTAGACAGCGCGAAGAATGGAAATTACAATGATTTTCTTCACTTCTATCAGATGATTGATGTGCTTATAGTGGACGACGTCCAATTCTTTGCTAAAAAAGAAAAGACCCAGGAAGTCTTCTTTCAGATATTCAATTTCCTACATCAGAATCAAAAACAATTGATACTTACCTGCGACAGACCTCCAAAAGATCTGAAGGATGTAGATGAAAGACTACTATCCCGATTCAAATGGGGATTATCAGCAGACTTGCAAAATCCAGACTTCGAAACAAGAGTCAATATCTTAGAACAAAAGATGTATCAAGACGGCATCAAGTTTGAGCCAGAAGTGATCGAATATGTTGCCAATAAAATTGATTCTAACATCAGAGAATTAGAAGGTGCCTTGATATCCTTAATTGCTCAAGCTTCTTTGAACAGAAAAGAAATCGATTTGGACATGGCCAAGAAGATGATGAAGAATTTTGTGAAGAACTCATCGAGAGAGATCTCAATAGAATTCATCCAGAAATTGGTATCGGATTATTTTGGTGTAAGTGTGGATCTAATGAAATCCAAAACCAGAAAAAGAGAAATAGTGCAAGCGCGTCAGATATCCATGTATTTCGCAAAACAATTGACTCAGGCTTCACTTAAAAATATTGGAATGTATTTCGGTGGACGGGATCACTCTACAGTGATACATGCTTGTCAGACGGTCAATGACCTGATTGACACGGATAAGAAATTTAAATCAGATGTAGAAGAACTTTCTAAGCGCATAAAGATCAACACCTACTAACATTTGGTGTTTTGTCATTTTTATGTAAATTTGGGTAATCTTTTTTAATCTTAATTTTCATAGGGGCAACCCCGAATCTCTTTAGAGTTCGGGGTTTTTTTATGTCTAACAAGCAGCAAAAAAAATCCCGAGTTTGTCACTCGGGACTTTTTTTTGCTGTGCTATCAATATCTGGCCATCTGTTATGGTCCTACATCGTGGTTAGCTGATTCTAAGAAGTAAGGGTGGTTAACCGGATACAAATTGGCTTTAGACAAAGAGTACAATACGACGAATATGAATAAGCCTGCAAATGCCATGGTTGTGCCTATCTCCAACAATCCAAATCCTGCATTAGCACCGACAGTTCCGGGCATGATCATCAAGTAAACATCTATCCAATGGCCCACCAGAATCACCGCACCGGCAATGGTTAAGACAATTGGACTTCGCTTGGCATTTCTCATCATGAGAATAAGGAATGGCGCCAAGAAACACATGATAATATTGATATAGAATAAGGTTTCGTAACCATCTTTAAATCGCGCATTGAAATAGACTACTTCTTCAGGAATATTTGCATACCAAATCAACAGCCACTGTCCAAGGAATATATACCCCCAGAAGATGCAAAAGGCAAACATGAACTTACCCAGATCATGAACTACTTCATCTGAAACCATTTCCATATAACCCTTTGATTTGAGATAAAGAAGGAACATCATCATCACCGTTAAACCAGTGACAAATGAAACGGCAAAATTATAGACGGAGAACATCGTTGAATACCAATGGGCGTCTATACTCATGATGATTACCCATACCAATACCGAGAATGAAAAAGCAAAGATGAAAATAAAGGCAGCAGACCAGCGAGTTGAATTCCTAAAATATCCTAGGCCACCCTCTTTGTCTTCTTTTATGCTATTGGATCTAAACTTCCACCTAAAAGCATACCATATCAACATAATAACCGGCATGGCGATGAAGAGAAAATTTGAATTCAACAACCAAGCCTTGCTTTCCAATATCCTGTCGTAAGCAGTATCAGCCTCAGTATAGCCGTGGCCAAAATATTCGATCCAATGATAAATTTCGTCTTGAGCTAAATATATCACACCAAAAATGGCAATGACTCCAAAAATGATATAGGCGCTCATGGCTTCGGGAATTCTCTTGATCATGGTTGCCCAACCTGAATTTGCCACATAATTCACTCCTATAAAAAAGAGTGCTCCTACGGCAAAAAGCATGAAATAATAACTGTTCATTAATAGGTTAGCCCAAAGACGGGATGTCCAGCTCTTTTCGTCGTGGTGACCAGCAGTGGCTTTTTCGCCTTCATCGTGGCTGCTGTCATCTGCAGCTTCAGCATGATTATCGTGCGAATCAGCAGCATGAGCTTCAACTTGCTCAGTTTCGTGATGTGATTCCGTCGCTCCCCAATTCTCTTTCACTTGCATGGCGCCAAATGCAGCCAATGCAATACCAAGAACCATCAGCACAATAGCAAACATCTTGGATCTCCCGCTAAAACTGAATTTTTCCTGAGCAACTTCTTTTATTATATCGTGTCCCATTTTCTTGATCTAATTATTATTAGTGTTCTTCTGCTGGATGTTCTTCTTGAGTTGCTTCAGCCATTACTTCCTCTTCAGCGCCTTCTTGCATTTCTTCAACTTCAACAACATCTGAACTGATTTCAAACTCTTCTCCCAAACTCATCGATTTGATGTGATAGATTACTTTCCATCGCTCAGTAGGATTAAGAATTGCGGCATGTGAGCCCATAAGTCCCTTTCCGTAGGTAATTGTATGGTACATTTTACCCATGGGTATATTCTTTATATAGTCAGCTTGCACATTGGGCCAGCTAGGACCTGGCATTTTACCAGATTTAAAGATAGGACCATCATTAGCGCCTTTCTTGCCGTGGCAGTGCCAGCAAGCATAGTTGTACAGTCGTTCTCCCTCTTTTACATTTGATTCGGTAATAGGAATATTGGAGGTGAAAGAGGCCGAAGCTTCATAGCCAGCTCCTGTATTTGGGTGAGGATAGATATAGTCTAGTTGCCCTCTAGCTACAGTGCCATTTACCGGCTCCCGCATGGTCATTCCATTAGGGTTGATCTCAAAGAGTTTTTCCTGTGAATACGGCTCGTAGGCCTGAGAGATATACATATTAGGCGCATACTCTATGCCGGGATTATCTCCGGAACTAACACAAGAACTCAAACCGGCCATCAGCAGGCCGACCAGAAGAATTGTTGTTTTATTTCTCAATCTCATTTTTTCAATTGCTGTGTGATGGTGTCATGGCCTCTCCTCTTTCTCGAACTTCCACAGCACCTTCTCCTTCTATCATTGACTTTATCTCATCTGCGGACAGAGGTTGATCTACACTATTGTCTATTGCCAATACCATGCGATCATCCGTCTGCCTAATATCCAATATATCCTCTTTAATTCCGTGTACCATTCTGCTTCTAGTGAAGAACATGGCAACCATACCAAATGCAGTAAATAGGATGGTAAGCTCAAAAATCACGGGTATAAAACTGGTAAATACATTGATGTCCATCGGCTTGCCACCAATGATCATTGGCCAGTCTTTCACGTTCATATAAAAGGCCAAAGTAAAGCCGCTAATTGAACCTAGCATCCCCATTAAGAATGCACCAATTGTCAAGTTTGTCCGCTTATAGCCCAATTCCTGATCTAAGTGATGAACTGGAAATGGAGTATAGCAATCAAAAATCTTCACTCCTTTTTTTCTGAGTGATTTGACGGCATTGAGCAATTTATCTGGGTCTTCAAAGATCCCGAGAGTAAACTGCTTTTTGTCGAGTATAATTTCCTTATCGATCATATTACTCTTTGTCTTTTAGGATTGTTTTGACTTCTGCCATATTGATCACAGGCAAGAACTTAGCAAAGAGGAAGAAACAAGTAAAGAACAGACCTAGTGTTCCAACAAAAATTCCAACCTCGACCCATGTGGGTTTATACATCACCCATGAACTCGGCAAGAAATCACGGTGCAATGATGTGACGATGATTACGAATCTCTCAAACCACATTCCAATGTTAACAACGATTGAAATAATGAATATGAACCAAGGCGTTGTCCTTGCCCATTTAAACCAGAATACTTGCGGAGCAATCAAGTTGCATGTCATCATGGTCCAATAAGCCCACCAATACGGTCCAAACATTCTATTCTTAAAGGCATATTGTTCGTATTCATAACCGGAGTATCCGGCAATCACGAATTCGGTGATATAGGCTAAACCAACGATGGAACCCGTAAGGAGTACAACCTTACACATGGCTTCCAAATGCTCGGAAGTGATGTAGTTTTGATAGTTCATCACATATCGTGCTATCAATAGAAGAGTCAATACCATACCAAAACCGGAAAAAATCGCACCGGCCACAAAATATGGAGGGAAAATGGTGGTATGCCAACCCGGAATTACCGATGTAGCAAAGTCAAAGGATACTATTGTATGTACTGATAGCACAAGCGGTGTAGATATCCCTGCCAATATTAAAGCTACAACCTCATAGCGCGCCCAAGACTTGGCCGAACCGTTCCAGCCCATGGCAAAGAATCCATACCAAAATTTTCTGGCTTTTGATTTTGCCCTATCGCGGACTGTTGCGATATCCGGAATTAATCCGAGATACCAGAAGACTAGGGATACCGAGAAATATGTAGAAATGGCAAATACATCCCACAAAAGCGGCGAATTAAAATTCACCCAGAGGGAACCAAATGCATTGGGAAGAGGCAGCGGCCAGTAACCCAACCATACTCTACCCATGTGAAACAAAGGAAAAATAGCTGCGCACATCACGGCGAAAATGGTCATCGCCTCTGCTGATCTGTTGATGGACATTCTCCACTTTTGCCTAAAGAGCAATAGGATTGCTGAAATCAACGTACCGGCATGTCCAATACCTACCCAAAATACGAAGTTGGTGATATCCCAACCCCACATTACGGTTTTATTTACTCCCCAAGTTCCAATTCCTTCCCAGGTGGTCCACCCTAGAGTCAATCCCAGGATCATCAAGCAAACAAATGCTACGGAAAATCCCAGCCACCAAGAAGAGGTGGGTTTATTCTCGATGGGTCGGCAGATGTCTGCAGTGACATCTTTATACGTTTTGCCGCCGGTGACGAGGGGTTGTCTAATTTCTGCTGAGTACATTTATAATAGTCTTAGTGATGTGCTTGTTTTGATTCGTCTTTGGCGTTTCTGATCTTAGTCATATAGACTACTGAAGGAGCTGTGTCAAGCTCTTCAACAGCGTGATAGGAACGCTCGTTTTTATACAATTTTGAGATCTCTGATTTCGGATCATTCAAATCTCCAAATACAATGGCATTAGAAGGACATGTCTGAGCGCATGCCGTCGTAAATTCATCGGTCTTCATCTTTCTGTCGTCTCTCTTGGCAGTCAATTTAGCTGCTTGAACTCTCTGAACGCACATGGAGCATTTTTCCATTACACCCCTTGAGCGAACTGTGACGTCAGGATTGATGACCATTTTACCTAGGTCATTGCTGAAGTGATAATCAAACTTCTTGTTCTCATTATATCTAAACCAGTTGAATCTTCTCACCTTGTACGGACAGTTGTTCGCACAATATTTTGTTCCGATACAGCGGTTGTACGTCATTTGGTTGAGACCTTCTGTGCTATGTGTAGTGGCCAAAACCGGACAAACCGTCTCACATGGAGCATTGTCACAATGTTGACACATCATCGGTTGATGAATCACATTCACATTGGCATAGTGGTCAGTATTTACTTGATCACTATAGGAATTGATCTCTTGCTCTTTGGTGATGTATTCTCCTTTTTCAAGGTCTTTCTCTCCTTCTACAATATCAATATCAATATGAGCAGATTCAGGCACCTGGAAACTGTAATACCTATCAATACGCAACCAGTGCATCTCTCTTCTCCTTCTGACTTCATCCCTGCCTACTATAGGAACATTGTTCTCGATGGAACAACTGACAATACAGGCACTGCAACCCGTACATGAGTTCAAATCAATGGCCATAGCCCAGTGATGACCCTTACTATAGTCATGCTCATCCCATAGACTATATAAAGTGTGCTTGTGATGATTTGTCACATATGGATCCGCATTGTATGCTTCTAAACTGGCTTCTCTTACAATGTCACGACCTTCGATGGTGTTATGACTTTGCGTTCTCGCCAACTCATAAACACCATCTTTGCTGATTTCAATGGATGCTGAGCGGATATATGATCTCGCACTGTCTTGAATACCCACCAAAGGATAGACATTTACTCCGAGATCTTTCATGTCATTGATCACGTTTTCAGAATAAGTTCTGCCGTAACCCAGAGCAATACCATATGATCCTTTGGCCTGACCAGGTTGAATCAATATGGGTAAGTTCTTAAGTTCCATACCGTCCATGCTCATACTAACGGTATCTCCATCTTCCACGCCCCATTGATCCGCATCCGGCTTTGAAATACTGAGGTAGTTATCCCAGCACACTTTTGAGACCGGATCTGGCATTTCATGAGCCCAGGGATTATTGGAATAGGATCCATCTCTGACACCTACTTTTTGGTACAAAATAAGATCGGATTCTCCACTTTTTCTCGAAGCAATAGCTGCAGCAGCCTCAGAAGGATCTGTGCTATCTGAAACAGGACTTGGTGCTGAGACCATGTCCATAAATCCTTGTTCTATGGCCTTATTGAAGTCACCACCTAATTCCGCTTCGAAGACTTTTTTTGTGTATTCATAAGCAAAAGTCTTATCGCCTTCAACACTCATGTCCATTTCGGACCATGCCAATAATGAGTCGCTTACTTGTCTTCCATTGAAAACTGGCGATATAGTGGGTTGATTGAATACATACCTCGACTGATAAGGTTCCTTGATATCCCAGCTTTCTAATGGATGTGCATTGGGACACATGTGATCAGCTAATCGGCTGGTTTCATCTTCGATGAGACTCGTGCTCACTCTCAATCCGATCTTCGCCATGGCATCTGTAAAGGATGCACCTTCGGAATAAGCGGGATTGCAATCGATAAAGATGGCAGCTCCATATGCTCCATTCTCAGCTGAAGAAACAAACTGATTAAAATCAGCTT
>JAHEKB010000103.1:1329-7761 GCA_024638525.1 Bacteroidota bacterium | reverse complement strand
TTTGCATCTTGGACGCCATACTCTAATCTGACAAGCTAATTATTTCTATCATTGTAGCATGAAGAGAATCGCCCTTCACTGGCAAGTCATTATTGCCTTGGTTCTTGGGATCATCTATTCCATTTTAGCTGTACAATACGGCTGGCAAGAGTTTACAAAGTCTTGGATAGATCCTTTTGGTTCTATCTTCATAAATGTCTTAAAGCTGATTGCTGTCCCTCTTGTATTATTCTCCATAATATCAGGAATTGGCTCATTGAAGAACATCAAGCAATTGGGCCGCGTAGGCGTAAAAACCTTGTTGATCTACGTAGGCACAACCATGTCAGCCATTATCATCGGTTTGTTCTGTGTAAACTTGATTCAGCCCGGTAATTATCCCTCAGATGAATCCAGGTTGGAGAAGAGAATAGAATACGAATTGTGGTTGCGCGATAATCCCGATGTACCGCGATTGGACAAAGAATGCTATTCATGTAAAGAGGAGAATGCGGAACTCGTAGCTTCAGTGATAGAAAGAATTAGTCGTGAAGGAGTGAACGAAGATGTCGCAGACAAGATCAGAAAGGCTAAGGAGAAGAAAGCTAAGGGTCCTTTGCAACCTCTTGTTGATGTGGTACCCCCTAACATTATTCTGGCCCTTGCAGAAATGGAAATGCTGCAAATCATATTTTTCGCTGTCTTCTTTGGCTTGGTCCTGATTATGATTGACAAGAAAAAGTCCAAAGCGGTTTCCAGACTAATTGATGGTTTAAACGAAGTCTTTATCGCAATGGTAAACATAGTCATTAAGACCATGCCTTTCTTCGTTTTTGCCTTGATGGCAGGGTCTCTGGTCAAAGCTGCGGGAGACAATCTAGACAAGCTTCAAGAACAATTGGTTTTTCTATTAAACTATTCATGGGTGGTAGTATTTGGACTTGCACTAGTAGCTTTTGTTCTCTATCCCACTTTGGTAAAAATCTTTGTGAAAGGGATGAGCATGAAGGGTTTTTTAAGAGGTATCTCTCGTGCACAACTCACCGCATTTTCTACCAGTTCTTCTATGGCAACCCTCCCTGTGACTATGGAAACGGTTCACGACAATTTAAACGTGCCAAAATCCATCAGCAGCTTCGTTCTACCCATTGGAGCAACGGTCAATATGGATGGCACTAGTTTATATCAAGGTGTTGCGGTGGTAGCCATGGCTCAGTTTCATATGATAGAGCTGGATATAGCACAGCAAATTGTGATCGTGCTCACGGCCACATTGGCATCTATCGGTGCGGCGGCCGTTCCTTCAGCCGGACTGGTTTTAATGATTGTAGTGCTGGAAAGTGTGGGTTTGAATCCTGCTTGGATAGCCATAATTCTACCCGTAGACCGCATATTGGATATGTGCAGGACAGTGGTGAACGTAACCGGTGATGCAACAGTCTCCAGCTTGATTGCTTCATCTGAATCGGAAGCTCTCTAAAATCAAACTTTACTTAAATATGTCCTGTTTAATATATGTTTGCGCGGCTTCGGCTGTTCTTTTTGTAAAGCTATATGATCAAAAAATACGTACTTCTTATACTTCTGGCTGCAGTTTCTCAACTGGCTTTAGCACAATGTGCTACCGATGAGTATCAACGCGAATTATTAAAAGACCCAGCGATTGCTGCTCAGTATCAGCATCATTTGGATAATCTTCCAGGCCATATAGAATACAAAGGCGAAGGAAAGAATAAGAAGGCAACAAGAATAATACCCGTTGTATTTCATATTGTTCACCAATACGGAGAAGAGAACATATCCAAGGCTCAGATCCTGGAACAACTTGAAACCCTTAACGAGGACTTTACAAGAACAAATGCAGATACTAGCAATACACGAGCAGTATTTAAAAGTATAGCGGCCAATATGGACATTGAGTTCAGATTGGCAAGAGTAGCACAAGACGGGAGTTGTACAGAAGGAATCACCAGAACGTACAGCGACCTAGCAGACGGAGGTGATATCAATGATGGTGTAAAGAAGCTGATCAGATGGGATTATACTAAATACTTGAATATTTGGGTGATAAAGCGCATAGAGAGAAACTGGAATCCTCCTTCCTTCGTCGCGGGATTTGCAACCTTCCCGTTTAGCACATCCTCTGCTACGGACGGCATCGTGATTCGCCATGATTTTGTGGGAAGCACTGGAACCTCTAACAGCGGTAGAGCAGGAAGAACCTTGACACATGAAGTAGGCCACTGGTTGGGATTGTATCATCCATTTCAAGGTGGATGTACTACTAATTTTAGCTGGACGGATCAGGTAGATGACACTCCTCCTGTATCTGAGCCTTCATACGGCTGCAATCTAGGTACCAACTCTTGCAACAATGACAATCCAAACCAAGTTGACCAAATTGAGAATTATATGGATTATTCCAATGGTTCTTGTCAAAACATGTTCTCTGCAGGACAGAAACAAAGAGTAGAAAATGTGGTCTTCGGAAACGGTTATAGAACCTCAAACTTCAGCAATGGGAATTTAACAAATACCGGAGTGCTCACCAATCCGAGTTGCGGACCCATAGCCGATTTTTATTCCATGAATTTTGAAACCATTATATGTGCTGGTTCTGGCGATATAACGTTCAATGACTTCAGTTATAATGGCGAGATTAGCAGTAGAGTATGGGAATTTGAAGGAGGCACACCTGCTACCAGCAGCGATGCCAATCCAGTGGTAAGTTATAATATACCGGGGAGGTATAGGGTAAAACTAACCGTAGAGAATAGCTCTGGAATTGACAGCATGATTAGAGAAGAGTTCATCACAGTATTACCGGCAATTGCAGTCATTAAGGCGCCATATCCTCAAACTTTCGAGCAAGCGAGCTTCATTAATGAGGGATGGCAATTGGAGGAAAACAGCGGTAACGGTTGGATAAGAAGGGTGAATGTTGCAGCGAGTGGTTCGGCTAGTGCTGAATGCCAAATAGATGATAATACTCCTGACAATGAGCGCTACTCCATGATATTGCCTCCAATTGACGTGGAAAAACACGGCAGTCCTATCAATCTTAATTTTAAATATGCATATGCCCGTCGACTCAGCACCTCTACAGAAGTGTTAATCGTTATGGTGTCTGAGAACTGTGGTGAAAGTTGGAGAACACTTAGAGGCTTGACCGCTTCTAATGGTCTGGCTTCCAAAGATGGTGTATGGCCTGGTTTCTTTCCGAGTCAAGCATCAGACTGGGCACATATCTCACTGGATGTTAGTTCATATGCTGGCAGTACCAATCTAATGTTCAGATTTGATGTAATAAGCAAACGAGGAAATTCCGTATTTTTAGACAACATCAATGTCGCCCAGTTTGGCTTAGGAGAGGACTTAATTTCTCCATTGGATCGATTTGTTATTTTTCCTAATCCAACAGAGAATTCTATTAGCGTGAATGTTGAAGAAGGATGGAGTAATAGTGATGTAGAAATTAGAGATTTATCAGGAAGGTTACTTTTGCAATCGAAAATTCTGAGCACTGAAGCCCAGTTAGACCTTTCATCCTTTTCCAATGGAATCTATTTGGTACACCTTACCAAAGATGGGGTTCGACGCTCTCAGCGCTTGGTTATAAATAGATAAAATGTCAAAGAACCTCGTGATTGTGGAGTCGCCTGCAAAGGCGAAAACTATAGAAAAATATCTTGGTAAAGATTTTACCGTCAAATCCTGTTTTGGGCATATTAGAGATCTGCCCAAGGATGATTCAGCCATCGATGTCAACAAAGGCTATTTACCAAAGTACGAGGTCTCTTCGGACAAGAAAAAAGTAGTAGCAGAGTTAAAGAAATTAGCTAAAAAAGCTGAATTGGTTTGGTTGGCATCTGATGAGGACCGAGAAGGAGAGGCCATCAGCTGGCACCTGGCAGAAGTCTTGGACCTTCACGAAGACAAGACAAGAAGGATTGTTTTCAATGAGATCACTAAAAAAGCCATACTGCACGCTATAGATAATCCGAGAACCATAAATCGCGATCTAGTCAATGCACAACAAGCCAGAAGGGTGCTCGATAGATTGGTTGGTTTTGAACTTTCGCCGGTATTGTGGAGAAAAGTCAAGCCTTCATTATCTGCGGGAAGGGTTCAAAGTGTTGCCGTAAGATTGATCGTGGAACGCGAAAGGGCAATACAAGCTTTTACTCCAACTTCTAGTTTCAGAATAATAGGAGATTTCAGTAAGGACAGCAGAAAGCTGACAGCTGAACTGTCTAAGAGACCTGAAAAACTGAGTGAAGCCAAAGCTTTTCTAGAGAGTTGTATATCAGCGCAGTTTAGGATTGGTGACATTACCGTTTCGCCTTCAAAGAGAAATCCTGCTGCGCCATTCACCACCTCCACCTTACAACAAGAAGCGTCTCGCAAATTGGGATTCAGCGTGTCGAGGACCATGAGTGTAGCTCAACGCTTGTACGAGAATGGGCATATTACCTATATGAGAACGGATTCCGTAAATCTCAGCGATTTTGCTTTGGGAAGCTCAAAGGATGTGATTGAAAAGGAGTATGGTGATAAGTACGCCCAAACGCGAAAATATGCTACCAAATCCTCTAGCGCTCAAGAAGCTCACGAGGCCATTCGGCCTACTAGTTTTGAAGTTAAACAAGCTGGCGATGATGATGCACAGAAAAAATTATACCAATTGATCTGGAAAAGAGCCATTGCTTCTCAAATGAGTTCAGCTGACCTTGAAAGAACCACCATAGCCATTTTAAATGATAAGAATGACGGTGTTTTTAAAGCCAAAGGTGAGGTAATTAAATTCGATGGTTTCCTCAAGGTTTATTTGGAAGGAAGCGATGATGAGGACAAAGAGAACGACAGCGGTCTCCTTCCAAAGTTTGAGCAGGGAGAAAAAGTTGATTGTGACCAAATTATCGCTACAGAAAAATACAGCAGACCTCCAGCAAGGTTTACCGAAGCAAGTTTGGTTAAGCAATTGGAAGAATTGGGTATTGGTAGACCAAGTACCTATGCTCCAACCATTTCAACCATTCAGAAAAGAGGCTATGTGGTCAAAGATCCCATTGAAGGAAAGAAAAGGGAGATTTCTGTTCTTCAATTGGAACGTGGAGGTATTGAAGAAAAACAAGAGACTGAAAATTACGGGGCTGATAAGAACAAGCTTCACCCCAGCGATATAGGAAAGGTTGTGACTGAATTCCTAGTGGATCACTTCGATGAGATCATGGATTACGGATTCACCGCTTCTGTAGAGAAACAATTCGATGAAATAGCAGATGGGATGAAGAATTGGTCAGACATGATTGATGGCTTCTACAAACCTTTTCACATCATTGTTGAAAACACCTTGGAGACTGCTAGTAAAGCTACAGGCGAAAGATTATTGGGAGTTGACCCAAAATCAGGAGCCAATGTATATGCAAGGATTGGTCGATTTGGTCCTATGATTCAAATGGGTGAATCGGATCAAGAAGAAAAACCAAAATTCGCATCCTTGCTAAAAGGACAAGCCATAGATAGTGTCAGCTTGGAAGAAGCACTTGAATTGTTCAAACTGCCGAGAAAATTAGGAGAATTTGAGGGATCAGAAGTAGAAGCTAATATTGGGAGGTTTGGTCCATATGTGAGGCATAATAAAAAATTCATTTCCATTCCCGAAGAAGAAGATCCAATGAGTATAGAATTGGATCGAGCAGTTGAATTAATTCAGGCGAAGCGCGTGGAAGATGCAAATCGACTCATTAAGGAGTTTGAGGAAGATGCAGATATTCAAGTATTAAATGGACGCTACGGTCCATATATCAAGGCTGGCAAAAAGAACGTTCGCATTCCAAAGGGTACAGAACCCTCAGCATTGTCATACGAAGAAGTGAAAGAACTGATTGACAAGGCGAAAAAGCGCTAGTTGTCGCGATCTTCAAAGTCTTCTTTTTTCTTCAATTCCATCCTTCTAGCAGCAAGGTAAATGAGTATGACAAGTAGAGCCAAGATTCCAATTGGACCCAAGAGAAATACCATCCATGAGATTCCATCCATCATCTCAATCTAACGGCTGTTCCATAGGCCAAAATTTCAGATGCACCCTGCATAATCATTGAGGTAGTAAAGCGCACATTCACCACGGCATCGGCACCTAAATCAGAAGCATCTGCCATCATTCGCTGAATGGCTTGTTCTCGCGCTTGAGCCTGAAGTTTGGTGTATTCTTCGATTTCACCACCCACGATATTCTTCAATCCGGCAAAGAAATCTCTACCGATATTTCTTGCTCTAACTGTGCTCCCTCTGGCCACACCCAGAATTTCTGAGATTTCTTTTGATGGCACATTTTCAGTATTGGTTATGATCATAGTGTCAAGATAAGCCAGTTCAACGCTTGCCGCAAAAAGTTTCAGACAAACATGGCCAATTTTAAGTTCTATACTGTGGATCAATAATTCTTTGCAA
>JAHEKB010000103.1:0-1319 GCA_024638525.1 Bacteroidota bacterium | reverse complement strand
CGTTGGATCATTAGCTTGTATATTTGATCAGCGAGCAGAATGGATGAAAAGGAAATACAATCAATGCTCTATCTACTGGATGATACAGATGATCGCATAGTAGAAGAGATAGAAGCCCAATTGATGCAATTGGGCAGTGCGGTAATTCCTATTTTAGAGAAGGCCTGGCCCACAGAGAGCAATCCCAAACGCCTTGAACGCATATTGCATTTAATCAAAGAGATCAATGCCAGAGTATTGTGCGAAGAATTGCAAAAATGGAAAGACAGTGAAGAAAGGGATCTTTTAGATGGAGTACTCATCATAGATAAATTGCACAACCCCTTAAGCGATAAACAACTCATTGAGAATCGCCTTGACAAAATAAAACTGGATGCATGGCTTGAGTTGAAATACGATCTCACATCTTTCGAAAAGATAAAAATCCTTAATTACATCATGTTTGATGTACACAAATTCAAAGGGGAAACAGAGAATTATCACCACAGCAAGAATTCATTCATTTCACAAGTTCTGGAGACTAAAACCGGCAATCCTGTAAGCTTAGCAGTGATTTATGCCATCGTTGCGCAGCGACTTAATATTCCGGTCTATGGAGTTAATCTTCCCCAACATTTTGTTTTGGGATATGTCAAAGACCTGGATTGGCCTCCCCTCAGCAGATTTAATGATCCTTCTGATTCTGCTGAGTTAGAGGGAAGCGAGGTGCTGTTTTATATCAATCCTTTCAACAGCGGTTTGATCTTTTCTAAAGACAATATCATTCAATTCTTAAAGCAATTGAAAATTGAGATCAAAGACGGCTATTTTACTATTTGTTCCAATCTTGATATCCTAAAACGAATATTGAGAAATCTCATCAACTCATATGGCAAAGAGAAAAATGAACAGAAACTGGCGGTTGTGCACGAAATGATGGAGATACTACGAGATGAATGATTACCACCCCAAGACCTTTGCAAAAAGCAGCGGTGCAACTATGGTTGCGTCTGATTCAATGATGTATTTAGGTGTATCAGTGGCCAGTTTGCCCCAGCTGATCTTCTCATTTGGAACAGCTCCAGAATAGGATCCATAACTGGTGGTAGAATCGGAGATCTGACAGAAATAGCTCCATAGGGGTGTAGGTCGTTCTAAATCCTGTTCTAGCATAGGAACTACGCAAATCGGGAAATCTCCTGCAATACCGCCACCAATTTGAAAGAATCCAATTCCTGAATCGGCACTTTCCCGGCTGTACCAATCGGCCAAATAGCACATATATTCAATACCAGACTTCACCGTATTGGCAGTTAATTCTCCTTTTATACAGTATGATG
>JAHEKB010000102.1 GCA_024638525.1 Bacteroidota bacterium | reverse complement strand
GCGAGAAACCATGATGGGCACCAATGGTGTGAGCAAAATAATACCCCCTCTTAAAATACCCCCCAATCAGGTCACCAAACACATCTCAAGCCTAGAGGTAGATCAAGATATATCAGTCTTAACGATCAATCCACATATGCATTTGTTGGGAAAGAGCTTTAAATCCTACGCTATAGATCCTGGGGGGGACACCATTCGGATGATCAACATTCAGAGATGGGATTTTAGGTGGCAATATTTTTATACTTTCCCGCAGATGTTAAAGATTCCCGCCGGTTCAATTATTTATATTGAAGCGGAATTTGACAATACCTCCTCAAATCCCAACAATCCAAATTCACCGCCGAAAGAAGTTGCCGAACGATTGGACAGAGGTGGTGAAGGAATGCGAACTACTGATGAGATGTTGCAGTATATTATTAGCTGGTTGCCCTATGAAGAAGGAGATGAGAACGTTTCACTGAAAGTGAAATAAATCAAAACTCCATCTGCTCAATTTTTTCCTTGCTTTGAGCTATTGAGTTGTTGAGTCGCTTGAAAAATCTAAAGCGGAACTTCTCACTTGCACCACTGATTTGAGTTGATCTTTTAAGCAAGTTGTCCATCCAATGCGAAGTTTCTTCATAGAATGCTTTATCTCTTGTGCTCAAGGAATTAAAGGTGTTGTGGCTGATAAATATCACAGGCTTTGGAAGTCCTTTGATTAGAATGGTATTATTTCCTATCAAAACTTCACTGTCGAATAGTTTGTAATTTTGCTCGCTTCCTCCTTGGTCAAATAGTTTATTGCCCTGTTCAGCTTGTTTTTCTATGTGTGCTATAAGATCTGATAATTCTTCAACTATATTCAGCGCTTCTTCTTTACTGTTGAATTGATAGGAGGAGGCATAGTACTCGATTTGCCTTAAAGTTGAATTGATGCTTTCGTATGCCCATATCTCTGTGCTCTTCGATTTGCAATACACTTTATGTAGTTCCTCAGCAGCTTCCATAATCTCGGGATGAATCATGGAATCATCAAATTTTTTACCATTGAAGGCCTCTAGATCAAGCACTGATTTAGACCAATAGAATATTTTAAAGCATGCCAACTTCGGGTATCTGAAATGATGAAATATGGGAATGTCTTCAGCCGCGTATATAATCTCCCCGCCAGCTTTATTTACTGCAGATATTAAGGCAGTCATTTGCTGTATATATAGTTTAAAGCTGCCGCTCTCACCGTATAGTTTATTGTATTTAAATGGAATCAATTCGGTCGCCTGTTCTAAAAGCGCAGCAGGGCTGATATCAAAATGAAGGCTTATCTGCACTGCTTCATCCAAAGTCAAAGGAGTTTCGTCCCTTAATCGTCGATAAGCACTGTCCTTGGATATGCTAAGCAATTCCGATAATTCATCTACCAATGAAATGTGTTTGGGTAGCTTGGTCTTGAGTACTTCTATAAAGGTGGTTTGAAAGCTCATCGCCCTATTCCAATAGATTGATTTGCAAAATATGCAAATTATTCCAAGCTAATGTGATCTAATTGGGATGATTCGCTAATACTCATATTCTCATTGGCAAAGAAGGACGAATTCAGCCCTTGATTGGGTCGCAACTTTGTGTTAACCAAATGAGATTAACATGAAAACACTTGTCAAAACCATTGCAATCATCAGTTTATTTTCTTCTTGCGTTTCTTATAACCGCATGACTTCACCTGAGGTCCTGGACAAGACAGATAGAACACTGTCAGTGGCAGTAGTGGGACAAGTTTACGATGATCTTTATACAGATTTAGTGATTCCAGACTTGGTAGGTACTTATAGATCTGGTTTGGGTAAAGGGTCAGAGATTGGAGTCCAATTAGGTCTTAATTCTTTCCCTTTTATTTCTCTAGATTGGAAGAAGGAGCTATACAGAGAACCAAATTTTGTAGTCAGTCAGGACATAGCTATTAATTATCGACTAGCGGGTAAAGGCGGAGTTCAGTATGATCTGCTCTTTGGTAACAATGAATTGTATGGTGTTGCAGGCCTTGCATATCACGTATGGGATTTTAATCTGAGCTATATAGATGAAGAGGACTTGCATTGGGTTATTGGTGTGGGTCATATGCCAAAAAGGGCTAAAGGCTTTGGCATTCAAGCCACCTACAATCGCATGCTCGTTCCCATGCGTTTTGATAATTACAATGGGACCCAATCTTCCTATGCCTATGGCGAAATCAGTTTAGGAATCAGTTACAATTTCACCAGAACAAAAAAGCAATTTAGATAATAAAAAATAAATAATACCAATTGAGAAAATCATGAAAACAAAAATTACTCTCTTAGGCCTTCTTTGCACGCTAGGTCTTGCATTGAACGCACAAACACAAAGGTTAGCAGTTATTGGACTAGACAACAAAGTCCCTGAACTAGCCAACCAAAATTTAACAGAACTAGTAAGAATTCAGATCTCCAAGCATCAGAGTTATGAGGTGGTTGACAGGTATGAGGTTCAAGAAGTATTGAGCAATGAAAGTATTGAAGCCAATAATTGCTTTAGCAAAAGTTGCTTACTCATTGCAGGTGAGAAACTCCGCGTTGCCAAAGTGGCTAGTGGAAGTGTTGACAAGCTTGGAGAGTCACTTTACATCAGGATTCGTCTTTTGGATGTCAAGTCGGGTTCTTTGGAAAAAGAAGTGGTCAAAGAATTTCTCTATATCCCTGAGAAAATCAGTGTGATGATCGGTCTTGCAATAAACGAGTTGATGGGAGCAGCAAATGACAAGGGTCTTGAAAACAGCCTAACTAGCAGAGACTCTTATGAAAGCGCTGTGAATAATCCACATTATAATGTTTTGGTATTGAGTGGACCAAGAATGGGATACACCTTTATTACGGGGGAGGCCGCAGGCATTATGCGTAAGTCTAGATCTGCTGGTGGATATGATGCTTATCCGGCTTTATTTCAGTTCGGTTATCAATTTGAGAAACAGTACCTCAATGAAGGAAAGTTTCAAGCTTTATTTGAGTTCATACCTATGGTATCCGGTTTGGATCAAGGCTTGTTTATACCGAGCTTTACCTTTTTAAATGGCTTGAGAAATAACAGCAACGGTTTGGAATTTGCCATTGGCCCGTCGATAAACTTTATTACACAATCTCGCCAGTTTAAAGATGATGCCGGAAATTGGAACCGAGTTCGAGATGTAGATAATACTGGAAACTTTGATGAGGTGAATCGAATGGATTCAAGAGGTGAGATTGCAATTAAATCCTATGTGGTTATTGCCGCAGGCTTCAGCTTGAAATCAGGAAAAATGAACATCCCTATTAATGCATTTGTTATACCTGCAAAGGAGACCCTAAGATTTGGGTTCTCATTTGGTTTTAATGCCCGAGGATAGGGCTTTTACTTAGCTTTATAACATATAGAAGGGCTCCATTTGGAGCCCTTTTTATTTCTTTTTTAATGCTCTGTATAGATAGATCAAAATCAGTGCTCCAACTAGAGCTGTGATCAATTGTGGGATGAAACCCGTTCCGGGTGTGAAACCAAAGAATCGAAAAACCCATCCGCCAAAAGCGCCGCCTACAATACCAAGTAAGATATTTAATAAAAGACCGTAGCCTTCCCCTTTCATAATAGCGCCGGCTAACCAGCCAGCAATTCCACCAACAATTATCGACCAGATCATTTCTTAATATCAGCTAGTGTGAACGAAATGCCAACAAATCCACCCCACACATAGGCTTTACGCGTTGGAACTACAGATGTGAGATCTCCGAGATTATCACCTGTATTGTAACCCTGGTCTAACATATTAACTTGTCCAAGGCTAGGACCGACATTGATTATAAGTCTATTGTCATTCCCAAAGATGGTACTCAGACCCATCAAAAAATTGAAGTTCTTAGAATCGGAGCTAATGGGTACCCCTACACCGAAGGTTCCACCAACTTGAACATTCTTTCCATTGTAAGGATAGAAGTTGAGAAATGCCGAAACATTGGGAGTATAGTTGTTTCCGTCTATGGAAGTGATGATACTGTCTCTGTTGATGAAGTTTTGATTGTCTGCATAGTATGGAAATGCAACACCAAGACTTGAACTGATCTTTAGATCACCTTTTACGGTTACATCAATCTCTTTGCTTTTTACCTTGCTTAGGTCCTCGACATTATTTCCAACAGCATCAGCTTCTTCTAGATTCTTGTAGAAATCTATGGTGATTGTTATTTCATCACCTTTGGCAACATCGTTGGTATTGAAACTATAGGGTGTATTCATAACAGATTGGTATTCCGCTTCTAGTGCATCCAGTTTTTCTATCAATAGGTCGCTGTCAAAATTCTTTACAAAAGTGTTGGCTTGTTCTCCCCAGCTCTCTACCATGATATCCATTCCTTTACCACTGAAATTAGGGTCTCGTGCATTTCGTTCGAAATTTTTATATGCCTCGGTAAATGCATCGATATTGGCATTAAATGCTACTAGATTTCCCTTTACCGTTGAGTTGAGGTCATTGGCCATGGTTAAGAAATCTTTGGTTTCGACATTGGGTTGATTAAACAACTCATTCATCAGAGATTGAGTGAAACTCTTAATGGAGTCCGCTGGCAAATATGGATTGTATTTAAGTTTATGCACTTTCCCTAGTACAAAGTCAATATTGTTCATCATTTGCTCAGCTTGGTATAGCGTTTTATAGGTACGCTCCACTGCCAAGTATGCTGAACGCGCATTTGGATCTGCCATTACATCAGCACCGCGAGTACTTGCGTCGTCCGCTCCAGTAATCTGAGATAAAAAGGATGAACCACCTGTAGGTAGGTTCAATGGACTAATGAGGCTGAGAAAATCAATGTTTGGGGCATCAGTAAATTCTTTTTCGCTATAAGATGCTACAGCAGAATAAACAAATGGATTGTAGTTGACTACTTCTACTTTTACATTGTGGTTTCGAGTAACTACGGGTCTGTCTATTTCGGTCGTCTTTCCGTTTTTACCTACTTTGTAGTAGCTGAAATCGTCGTTGAGAAAATCGTACTGAACTAGCAGTCGTTGGGCGAATGTCATCTGAGCCAATAGCAGCAGAATAGACATTAGGGAAAGCTGTTTTAATAGTCGCATGTCGTTTTTTCTATTGATCCAAAAAAGAGGAGCAATGGTAAACGCTAAATTAAGTGTTTTAGGGATTATTACAATTGGATTACATTCTTGCTGTTGAAACTAAATGGGGCTTGGGGGCTACGCCTCTCCTCCCCACAGCCAATTTAGGCACGGAATCCACTGCCCGCAAGCCAAACATTGCAAACGGGACTTTTAACATTATCAAAGAAAAAAAAAGATTGCTAAATGAACTTATTTAGAATTGATGAAATTAGTGACAGGCTCACTATTCACCTCATCTAAGACATCAATATTGTCATAAATCAGTTTGTTGAGTTTATGGTTTTTGCTGCTTTCAGTCACTTTGACTAATATGTCAAAGTCGCCTTGTCCAAAGCAGGATTTCCATTGATTTCTTTGATCCAAACAAAAAGCAGATGAGCGGGGTATCAAGTAACAATAACCGCTTAAGTTTTGCTCATTATAGTTGATGTCTCCTTCACCTACCTTATAGTCTCTAATAGGTAAATGAAATTTTCCGAAAGTTTCAGATTTATGGATCAACCCATTGGGATCAATCCAATTGGCATTGAAATCAATATCAATATCCATATTTATGTATTCCTGTTTCTTAATAAAGAGGGTCCAAGGCAAAAACCACTTTCGATCATTCATTTTCACCTTAGCGTAATCTATTCTCAAACTATCGCATTTGAGATAGAACTTGGACTGGGTGTAAATGTCTGCCCATTTAGTCTTATCCATACTAAAACTAGCGGTGAATGCTAATTCCCTGCCATCTTCTAATGTGATCATCCTCTTGATTTGAAATCCTTTGAACTTGATATTCTCAGGGTCCATCATTCCAATGTTGGAGTTCTTTGCATAAAAGCTGTTGTTATACAAACTGAGGAAGTATTCCTGATGATATTTTTCCGCGCTTTTCCGAATAGCTGTTTTGATTCCTTCAAATGCAAAATCTACACCCTTGATGATAAGATCAGTAGTGACAAAGCCACGCGTCAATTGTTTTTCCATATTCAGCTCCTTGGCAACTTTGTCAAAGGTCAGTGGCTCTGCATATGCCAAGGTGGTGAGTTCTAAGCTTTCACCGTTTGCATGGTTGCTGTACTTAGTAGCTGTGCAGGCTGTTAAAAGCAAAATGATTACTGCTGTGATGTACTTCATATCTTATAAATACCGTCTGCTCAAATTTGGTAAATAAAACCAATAAACTTAAACCAAATATATCTTTAGATTTGCCTTAAAGCCTATAAATGCTAAACATTTCCCTTATACAGGTGCAATATTTGATTGCTTTAGACGAGCATCGAAACTTTATAAAAGCTGCCGAAGCAAGCTTTGTGACTCAACCTACCTTGAGTATGCAAATCAAGAAATTAGAAGAAGAACTTGGTGTCATGCTGTTTGATCGTACTAAACATCCAATTGAACCAACCCGAATTGGTGAAAGGATAATTAAGCAGGCAAAAATCATCTATCAAGAAACGGCTCATATTGAAAATATCCTCAAGGAATTTACAGGTGAGATTTCAGGAACATTAAAGATTGGAGTCATACCAACTATATCTAACTCGCTGATACCAAGATTGATAGGCCAAATTAGCAAGAGTTACCCAGAGCTTAAACTGCACATACATGAAATGCTGACCCATGAAATAATTGAAGATCTTGATGCAAATCATCTAGACGTTGGAATAGTATCAACACCTCTGCACAACGAGGCACTCATTGAACGTCCACTTTATTTGGAAAAATTTAGAATATATCTGCATCCTGATCATCCGGCTTATAAAAAGACTGCATTGGATGTGGAGGATTTGACAGAAGACAAACTTTGGCTATTGACAGAAGGGAATTGCTTTCGAACACAGAGTTTAAATCTGTGTTCTCTTTCTGAACAGAGCTTAAATCAACTGGCCCTGAGGTATGAGAGTGGTAGTTTGCAGACCCTTAAGAAGATCGTTGATCAAGAAGGAGGTGCTACCATCATTCCTGAGTGGGAGGCAGGAGAATTAGATGATAGTTCTCTGAATAATGTAAGAGCACTTAGATCGGACGCAGCAGGCAGAGAAGTTGGGTTGGTGTTCACAAAATATTATGCCAAAGATGGCGTAATCAGTAAGCTTGAAGAAATGATCAAAAGATCTTTGCCAAACTATATTGCAGAGAACAAAGATTTGGAGATTATAGAGATGTAAGTTGAGGTTTTTTGATCGCTATACGGGTTTTTGGAGGAGATTAAAGTTATTCTATATTGCTTATAATTTGCTGAAATACAATAAGTTATCTTATCTCAAACCGGCATTCAAGAAATATGGCGTAAAGAGGCCAATATTTTTTCCATTGCATTCAAATCATTTTGAAAATCTTCCTCAGGCATTGGATCATTCTGAAGATGGAAGTTGGGATGAAAAGGGATATGTAGTCTTAAGGAGTTTGCTCAGTATCCAAGAAGTAGATCAAATTAATGAAGATGTGGCATTGGCCATAGAACGAAAGGAATTGGACTTCAATTACACAGGTCGAAAAATCCATTTTGCCTATGAAAAGGTAGAAAAAATCAGGCATGTCATGCGTCATCCCAAATTATTGGCTGCATTGCAAGGACTGATTGGTGCTAAAGTCGTCCCATTTCAAAGTATAAATTTTCAATATGGTAGTGAGCAAA
>JAHEKB010000101.1 GCA_024638525.1 Bacteroidota bacterium | reverse complement strand
CAACTCCGGCAAAAGGCTCGTCCATGAGAAACAAATCTCCTTGCTGCGCAAGTGCTCTTGCCAAAAACACGCGCTGTTGCTGTCCCCCACTCAATTGTGAGATCTGCCTTTTGGCATAGCCAAGCATATTTACCTTCTCTAAGCATTCTGCGATAATGTCATCGTCTTGCGAATTGAGTCTTTTGAACAAGCCTTTCTGCTGATATCTTCCCATCGCGACGATGTCCCATACGCTGGCTGGAAAATCCCAATCGATCTGTTGCCTCTGCGGCACATAACTCACTTTTGATCTGACCTCGTCTATCTCTTGATCAAATACTTTGGTGAAACCCGAAGTGGGTTTTATCACTCCCATTACAGATTTCAACAATGTACTCTTTCCCGATCCATTAGGACCCATGATGCCAATCACCTGCTCGTCAGGCAATTCAAAATCCACATTCCAAAGTGCAGGTTTTCTACCGTATAATACGGTCAGATTATGCGCTTCTATAATTGGTCTTTCCTTCATTTTAATCCCATGATTATTGTACTCACATTCTGCTCTAGCATACCTATATAGCTCCCAGCAGGTCCATTTGATTCTCCCAAGGCATCGCTATAGAGCGTTCCTCCTATCTTTAACTTATTATTTCTGGCTTCAGCTCCTTCCACTACCGAACGCAAATTCTTGTCCGAAACACTGGTCTCAATAAAAACAGATTTTACTTTATTATCAATGATGAAGTCTATGAGGTCTGCTACATCTCGAATCCCAAACTCCGCAGCAGTGGATATCCCTTGCAAACCCCTTACCTCAAATCCAAATGCGTCGCCAAAATAGGAAAAAGCATCGTGCGATGTAATCAGAATCCTGCTGTCTTGATCTAGCGCTTCATCTAGACTTATTCTCAAACTATCAAAGCTCTTCCGCACCTTCTGATTGTAAATTTGATAGGATGAGTCTATTCCTTGAAGACCATCCACTTTATTTAGTTGTGAGACCAGACCCTTGAGGCAATTCATCCAAAGATCAGGATGAAACCAGATGTGTGGATCAACCAGTTCTGACTCCTTGTCCACTCTTTTAAGTCTGTCCGTTGGAGCGAAATCTCCCATTGCAAGAATTACTTTGTCTTTACCCGCCTTTTTAAGTACTTGGCCCATTTTCCCTTCTAGGTGCAAGCCATTATAAAGTATGACATCCGCACGTGCCAGTTTTTCTAAATCACCTTGAGAAGCTTTATACAAATGAGGATCTACACCAGGCCCCATGATGGAAATTACATTGGCTTTTTCACCTACAATTTCAGATATACAGTCTCCAATAATCCCAGTAGTTGTAACGATCAACATTTTATTATTTCCATCGTCAATCTTTGTACAAGTAGACAATAAGAAAAGGGCACCAAGGCCCAATAGACTATACAGTTTGCTCAAACGCACGTACAAAGATAAAAAAAGCTCCTTAAAGTTATACGACTCTAACTTTTTGATTTAGGGAATATCTAACAAAATAGAAAGAGGCAAAACCTGCGGTTCCACCTCTTTCGCTGCTTGGAGTAAATATAAACAGTACTCTTAGCTAGATGATCAAAAGTGCTAATTAGATGCATGGACGGGTAAAAAATGAGCATTAATTTTATGAAATGCCGTTTATATGCATCGCATAGGAACGAATTTTGCTAAATCTATCTCAGTGTGAAGAAGTGCATTCTACTAACATACCTCACTTTTAGCTTTCTCATAGGATTAGCTCAAGAAATGAAGGTGGAAGTTCATCCCAACACCGGCCTGATGGCTCTGGTGAAAAATGGTGAACGCATCAGTGAATTTGTTTTTAGTGAAATAAGTGAATTTGCTGAAAACAAGGCTTATGCTGCTAAGGGTGAGCTTTATGCTTATATAGATACAAATGGTGTGGAATTGACACCCTATCTTTTCACGGTAGCCAATAATTTCAACGATGGATATGCAGTAATTGGAGACAGTTTTGCTCTGGGTCTGATCAATTCCAAAATGCAGTTGGTCGTGCCCATACGTTTTAATCGAGTACTGCAACCAAAGTTGGGGCTTGTTGTTCTTCAAAGTCAACAAGGATATTGGGGTGCGTATGACATGAAAGGCTATGAAAGACTTCCTTTCATATATGACCTTCCTCCAGTATTCGATCATCTCGAATTCATCATTGTGAGAAAAGATCAAGCTTACGGAGTAGTGAATGATTGCAATGAAGTAAGGTATAATACTTCTTATCAATACATTGGTAAAAACGGTATGGCCTATAGAAGTGGTGTTCCCTTAAGACTTTTTCATTTGCCTTAAAATCATTTGTCATAAGACTAGCTTTTGGCGTTGTTTGCAGGAGTGGAAGCAACTACTAGATTTGAGAACACGAGGAATTTCGCATTAGATCTTGATCGGAAAGACGTTTTGGCATCTTATCGCCAGAAGTACTACATACCCCAGGGTAAAAAACGGGAGGAACAATTGTATTTCACTGGCAATTCTCTGGGCCTACAACCCAGAAGTGTCGAGGCACATTTGAAACAAGAGCTGGAAGATTGGAAAAATTTAGGGGTAGAAGGCCATTTCCACGGCAAGCATCCTTGGTTCTATTACCATCATTTTTTCAATGAAAAAGCAGCTTCTATAGTGGGGGCCAATCCCTCGGAAGTTGTGATCATGAACAACCTCACCGTAAATCTTCACCTCTTGCTCGTCAGCTTTTATAGACCAAATTCCAGCCGATTTAAGATCATAATGGAGGCCGGTGCTTTTCCCAGTGACATGTATGTCATTGAATCGCAAGTACGCCATCACGGTTTTGACCCAATGGATGCGATCATTGAAGTAAAACCCCGAGAAGGAGAACACCATTTGCGCACCGAAGACATTATTGACAAGATAGAAGCGCAAGGCGATGAGCTAGCATTGCTTTTTTTCAGTGGAGTTCAATACTACACTGGACAAGTCTTTGACATTGAAGCATTGACCAAAGCAGCACATGATGTTGGAGCACTCGCCGGTTTCGATTTAGCTCATGCGGCAGGAAATATTGAAATGAGACTACACGATTGGAATGTAGACTTTGCTGCATGGTGTACATATAAATACTTGAATTCCGGTCCAGGAGGTGTCTCAGGAGTCTTTGTTCATGACAAACACGGTCAAGATCCGACGGTTCCGAGATTTGCGGGTTGGTGGGGTCATAAAGAAGACGATAGATTCCAAATGAACAAGGGTTTCATACCCGAACCTGGAGCCGCCGGTTGGCAATTGAGTAATGCACCAGTGATGACCATGGCTGTGCATAAAGCGGCACTTGAACTTTTTGACGAGGTTGGTATGAAAAAGTTAGCCTCTAAAGGAGAAATGCTCAATGCCTATCTCGAGTTCGTGGTTTTGGACGCAGCCAATTCAAATGATAAACTTGAATTTGAGGTTATTACGCCTGAGAATAGAAGTTGTCAATTATCCTTGTTAACCAATGAAAATGGCAAGGAGTTGTTTGATTACCTAACGGAGAACGACGTCATTGCAGATTGGCGCGAGCCAAACGTGATACGGCTTGCTCCCGTACCAATGTACAATTCATTCCTGGACATCTTTGAGCTAGGTGAACTACTATGCCGTTTCTAGCCTAATGGCTAGAAACGGTATGAGCGATTTCATCTGCTTCAACAATTTCCGTTTGTTGTGATTCTGGAGCAATTTCCACCAGAATGCTAGCAATAACTAGCACTGAGAGTAGAAATAATTGTATCCATAATAATTTCCTCAGTGATTTCATAGTAGTTAGTCTAATGGGTTAATAATACTAAGTAGTAGTTTAATATTTCGAATACGAATATCAGACTAATGTTATTAAGATGCAAGAAAAAAGTGTAAAAAATCTATTTATTAGACAAATTTGTCCCTTTTTGGGAATTATTCAGACAGTTCTCGTAAGCTTTGTACCGCTGATTTAAAGTCTGAATGGCCTTGTAAACTCAGGATTAGATGGGCTTTAGCTTGTTTGAGGCCAAAATGCCTTGGCTCTGTTTTTACCTGTTCTAAAACATGCTCGAATTTTTCTGATCGGAAGAACCGTTCTCCCAACTCATTGCCGAAGAAGAGATGTAGGTCCTTTCCTTTGATCTTTACTTTTTCGCAATCAATGCGCTCTGCATAAAGCTTGATTTTGATGGACAGCATCAAATTGAGCAGTGGACCAGGGAGCTCTCCAAATCTATCGCTCAACTCTTGACTTATGTGTTCTAGGCTTTTAAAATCCTTTACCTGAGACATCCGGGTATAAAGGCTTATACGCTCCGCGACATTGTTTACATAGTTGTCAGGGATCAGTGCTTGAAAATCGGGTTCGACAGTGCATTCCACCAAATGATGTTCCTCTTTATCGTCAATCAGGTCTCTGAATTCTGTTTCTCTCAATTCGGCAATGGCTTCATCCAATATCTTGTGATACATCTGAAAACCAATCTCAGAAATAAATCCACTCTGTTCTGCACCCAACAGGTTTCCAGCCCCTCTGATATCCAAATCTCTCATGGCTACATTAAAACCACTTCCGAGATCAGCGTATTCTTCTATGGCCTGCAATCTTCGTCTTCCATCTTCCGGCAAACCGTAAATAGGAGGTGCCAACAGATAACAGTAGGCCTTTAAATTACTTCGTCCCACCCTGCCGCGCATCTGATGCAAGTCGCTAAGACCGAACATATGCGCATTATTGATAATAATGGTATTTGCATTGGGGATATCCAGTCCAGATTCAATAATTGTAGTAGCAACCAATACATCGAATTCTCCTTCGATAAATTGAACCATTACCTGTTCGAGCTCATCACCTTTCAATTGTCCATGCCCCACTGAAACTCTGGCATTTGGAACCAAGTCTGAAATCTTAACTGCTATATCATTGATGTCTCTAACCCGATTGTGGACTACAAACACCTGACCACCTCTTTCCAATTCTGATTCTATGGCTTCTTTGATCAAATCGTTATTCCAAACATGTACTTCGGTCTGAACCGGTCTTCTATTTGGAGGTGGAGTTTGTATTATGCTTAGATCTCGCGCACCCATGAGCGAAAAATGCAATGTCCTCGGAATCGGCGTTGCCGTTAAGGTAAGGGTGTCTACATTGGTCCGCATGGTTTTGAGTCTTTCCTTAGAACTCACACCAAATTTTTGCTCCTCATCGACGATAAGTAAGCCGAGATCCTTGAATTTTATCTTCTTATTCAAAAGGCGATGTGTCCCGATGATTATGTCAACTTCTCCCTTCTCCAGCTTTTCAAGTGTTTCATTTTGCTGTTTGGCTGACCTAAAGCGGTTGATGTAATCCACCTTGCAGGGAAAATCAATGAGCCTATCTCTAAACGTATGATAATGCTGTTGGGCCAAAATAGTTGTCGGTACTAAAACTGCCACCTGCTTGCTGTCCGTAACAGCTTTGAAAGCCGCTCTCACAGCAACCTCTGTTTTGCCAAAACCCACATCGCCACAAACCAATCTGTCCATTGGGCTAGGACTTTCCATATCCCTTTTTACATCCTCTGTTGCTTTGGCCTGATCAGGTGTGTCTTCATACATAAAACTAGCTTCGAGTTCGGTTTGAAGGTATGAATCCGGTTGAAAACTATAGCCCTTAGCTTTCTTCCGTTCAGCGTATAATTTGATCAAGTCTCGGGCAATATCTTTGACCTTCTTTTTGGTTTTTGACTTGAGTTTCTTCCATGCGTCGGAACCCAATTTATTGAGCTTGGGCTCCTTGCCTTCTTGTCCTTTGTACTTGGATATTTTATAGAGAGAACCAATGTTGACATATAAGAGGTCATTGTTCTTATAGCGTATTCTAACCGCTTCTTGAATTTTACCCCCCATCTCCATCTTCTGCAATCCTTGGAATTGTCCAATGCCGTGATCCATATGCACCACGTAATCCCCGGGTTTGAGATTCTTCAGCTCTTTTAGCGTAATGGCGGTTGAACTGACCACCTTACCCTTTCTTACTCTGTAATACCTATTAAAGATCTGGTGCTCTGTGTATGAGGCCACCTTGAGTTGATGATCAATGAATCCCGCACTTAAGTTCTTGTAGATAGCTTGAATGTTCAGCCCCGCACCAAGGTCTTCAAAAATGCTTTCAAGGCGCTCTATTTGCTTCCGGCTCTCGGAAAAGACCGGCACTTTGTATCCATCCTTTTCGTGCTGTGCCCACTGTTCAATGAGTAAATTGAAGTTTTTATTGACCGGGGGCTGAGGGCTCTGATCGCATTTCACCCTCAAAGCGGGTTTGAAAAAGTACTGTTGGCTGAATTCTACGACTTTGGCAGAAATGATAGCAGATTTTATCTGTTCATAGCTCAGAAAGGAAAAATCATCATCAATGTCTTCAATTTTTCTCAAGCCCTTTGCCAGTTTATTCATGGCATAAGGCAAATCCCAACACAAAAGGAGTGGTTGCTTGTCCAAATAGCCAAATAGGGAACTGCTTTCTGAAGCTGCGGCCTTCTTCTGCACATTGGGCACGACTGAACAACGATGTAGCCTCCTGGTGGACAATTGCGAAATAGGGTCAAATTCTTTGATGGACTCGATGGTTCTTCCATCCAAGACCATACGCACAGGAAGCTCGCTCGCAAATGAATACAGATCAACTATTCCGCCGCGAATGGCAAACTGGCCCGCCTCGTAAACAAAATCCTCGCGCTCAAAATGAAAATCCTCCATCAGTTCAAAGAGGAGATCCAGATCTAACTCCTCACCCACCTTGTAGATTAGCTTGTTGTCATCAAAGTCTTGCTCTTTGATTACCGTTTCAGCCAAGGCTTCGGGATAGGTCACCAAAATGACTTTATCTTCCCTATCCGTTATAGCATCTAATACAGAGGCCCTTGACTGGATTCTGGCGTTGTCGGGTCTGGTTCTGTCAAATGTTCTTCTGAATGAATCCTTCCAGAGAAAAATATTATTCTCTAAGCCAAATACAGCAAGATCGGCATACAGGTGTTCGGCTTCCTCAAGATCAGCTGCGACAATCACACCATCCGTATTGAGTTTCTTCTGCAAATGAGCAGCTATCAAAGACTTGAACGATCCCACTGCGCCAGCTACACCGGCTCTCGTTTTTCCGGACATGAGTTCGCTCTCCAACTCCATAAGGACTGGATGTTCGTTGAAAAGCTGTAAGAAGTCCCGGCTATTCAAGGTAATTAAGGCCGCGAAAATAGTCTTTTAATCTCTGCATTATTCCTTGCAAATTGCCTGCATATTTTATAGTCAGCTTGCTATCTTTGCCCACTTATTCCCCTCCATGCTAAACCATTCTTATTTGAGCAATGCTGATGTAGACACTATAGAAGTCCTCTATCAGAATTACCAAGGTGATAAACAATCTGTTGATGAAAGCTGGCAAAGGTTTTTTGAAGGTTTTGATCTTGCGTATGGAAAACTAGGGCTTGATAGCCCTACCGGCAATGTCTCAGAAGACATGCTCAAAGAGATCAATGTGCTCCATTTGATTAATAATGGATATAGAACCCGCGGACATTTATTTACAAAAACCAATCCTGTTCGGCAACGTCGCACATATACCCCTGACCTGTCATTAGAAAATTTTGGTTTAGAAAAGTCAGATCTGGACAAGACCTTTAATGCTGGGGTAGAAATTGGAATTGGCCCAGCCAAACTCAAGGATATAATTTCCCATTTAGAGCAGACCTATTGTGGAAGTATAGGCGTGGAGTACATGTACAATCCACATCCGGAGCGCAAAGAGTGGCTTCAAAAAAGAATGGAGGAGAGAAAG
>JAHEKB010000100.1 GCA_024638525.1 Bacteroidota bacterium | reverse complement strand
TTGGAATTCAAGCCATAAGTAATTCTTCTAGCTCGAACTGTTGCTCCACCAAGCGTCATATTGGTTGAGAGATAAATGGTGATGAACTCATTCATTTGAGTGATGCGAAAAGTATCTGTGGAATAACCTACATAGGATACTACCAAAAAGGGTGACTCGCCTTTGTGTTCTATTTCAAAGCGGGCACTGTCCATTGCATAAACTCCTGATTCATTGTCTTGCCAACGAACAAACGCTCCGACCAATGGGATTTCCGCACCTGTACTTGCATCAAGTACTTGTCCTTTAATTTTGTGTTGTGCTTTGCTCTCTGTCTGCCATCCGATTAAGATAAGCAAAGCGAAAAATATTTTTTTATACATGATTTTTTGATTGATAACTACTAAAAAAAGAAAGCCTGAGATCAATCTTGCCTAACAGAGGAATCTCTGCAAACTAGCCACATCAGGTGGCGGTAAATAGTGAACGTCCGATTTTGGAAGACTATTGGTAGTGCTAAAAACAGCATATTTAATGCAGGATAAAACGGGTGAAATATCGAATGAGGGAATCTGCTCTAATTTAAAAGAAGCCAATGAAATAAGTTCCTGTGCTTCCATTTCCTTGACCACATGATCCTCATCCATGCAGTCGTCGTGTATAGGTTCGCCTTCACAACAATCCTCAACTACCAAGTTTAAATGATCAAATAGACCGAAGCTCTCCAGATTGCCGCAGCAATACTCTAGATCTACGTGAAAACCCGTTCCCGATAGAAGGAATACCAGCGAAAGAAATATGGATATCAGTCCTTTGATCATACAAAGATAACAATGCACATTAAAGACGACCAAAACCGCACTTTTGTGACACAGCAGCGAGTTTACTCCACAGGTAAGTTGCTTTCAAGCGCTAATTGGATTTCACTTGACCAATTTCTAGCATGCAATTAAATTGAAAATGGGGAGGGTTGGATCCAGTCCCTTACCCACTGAACTAACTCGCGGGGAGATATAGTTTAGTCATCCATTACTCAAGCACTATGACGTCCTCCATATCCATTCTAATTGCGGATCCAAGATGACGATGCGCCACTTAACGGCGCTAAAACTTATAGCTGAAACCAAGACCAAACACTCTCTTAAACTGAGTTCTTGGCCCAAAAGCTACTGGGCTACCGTCAATGTCAAATTCCGTGGGAACGGCAACATCATTATCATAAATCAAATGGCCAAAAACACTCACACCTATGTACTTTGTGAGTTTAAGGTTGACCATGGTTTCCCAGTTTATATCAATATTCTCGCGGTTGGCTGCATTCTTGTCCGTCCAGTTATTGAAAAGATCCAACCTTGATCTAACATTTAGGTTCTGCCCGAAATCTTGATTGTACAGGGCGTTTAAAAACACTCCGAACTCTGCTCTGAAATTGTTCTTATAAAACTGTTCCCCATTCTCATCTTCCAAGGCAGGAATATAGATGTTCGCTGCGGCAATGCTGTCGTCATTAACCACAGTAAATTTACCCGCGGCAGGTGAAAAATAAAGACTTAAGGCATTGTTCACCTTATAGTCAATCCCAATGGAAGTTTGGATGTAGGCTGGAGCCATGAATCGAGAGATTACTGGCCTATCAGGGTCGCTGTTGTTGAAGTCATATCCGGGAGCAAATTGAGATTTGTAATTGGCCAATACCGCATATCCAAGACGATTGCTTGGTCTGTAAGTCAATTTGGTCAAATAGTCGATTTTATCTTCATTTTTTCTGAGGTCTTCACCCTTGTTTTGAATCAAACCATAGGCAACATCTAGATTGTTGATCCACTCCATCTTGCCTTTGCTATAATTGGCAAACACATTTCCAAATGCAGTTATAGAATTGGCCTCAACTCCACCTGCTGCCCAGTTAGTCAAGCCTAAAGAATTGAAATTTAGAGCTGTAAACGCCCCTTTTTTCCAATAAACTGGAGGTTGGAGGCTTTTGATCTCCGCTTTGAGACCATCGATTTTAGCTTGCCTTTCTTTGAGGTCTGATTCTAATGATTTTAGTTCTTTCTGTTTGGCTTCAATTACGTTTTCTTGAGCCATCGCAAAGGACGCTAGGCCAATGGCCAAGCATAAGAATATTACTTTTTTCATGATAGTATTATTGGTACGAAACTAATACTTGATTCTTGTCAACCTTGTCCTGTTTGTTCACATTGACGGATTCAATCGTTCCCGATTGTGGAGCTTTGAGTGAATTCTCCATTTTCATGGCTTCCAATATGATCAAATCGTCCCCTTCTGTCACTTCTTGACCTGGGGAGACCATCACATCCAATACGAGTCCTGGCATAGGAGCTCTGAGCTCCTTATGAATTTTCTTGCCTGTTTCCATACCCATGGACTTGAGAAGCTGCTCAATTCGATAAGACAATCTGGATTCTATTTCTCTACCGTTCACTCGCAACTCAAGGCTACCGTCCTTTTTCTTATTTAGGACTTCAATTCTGTAGGATTTGCTGTCCAAGAGTAAATGAAACTGCTTCTTGGATACTCGAATCAGATCGTAATCTACTATGTCACCTTCTAGCTTAATCTTGCCCTCAGCTTCTTTGCTGAGCTCAATCCAGTCCTGGTCTATGGATACCTTGGCCATGACTGCAAGCTTACAAATATTTTATCAAAACCTCATCCAGAGATTTGCGCTCCAACACGGGTACTTGAGCATCTTCCATTGGGTAACCAACGGGGATGAGTAAATATGCCTTTTCCTGTTTCGGTCGATTGAGCAGTTCAGCCAGAAAGTTCATGGGTGATGGTGTATGAGTAAGGCTGACCAGTCCCGCTTGATGAATGGCAGAAAGGAGAAATCCGCAGGCAATGCCGACGCTTTCATTGACATAATAGTTTTTGCTCCGTTCTCCACTTTGGTTTACTCCATAGCTCTCCTTGAACACTACAATGAGATAAGGCGCTATTTCCAAAAACTCTTTATTCCAATCCGTATCAAACGGCTCTAAATCTTTAAGCCACTCTTTCGACATCCGTCCGTGGTAGTTCTCGAATTCTTCTTTTTCCGCAGCAGCTCTTATTTTACGCTTTAATTCAGTAGACCCAATAAGACAGAATTTCCACGGTTGTTTATGCGCCCCACTTGGAGCGGAAGAAGCGGCGGCAATAATCTGCTCCATGACCTTTAAGGGTACAGCTCGGTCAGAAAACTGACGAACAGTTCGCCTTTTCTGCATTAAGTTATTAAAGTCAGTAGCCCTCTCTGAGATTTGTTCTTCAGTAAAATTAGAGGCGTAATGATCAAAGGGTTTAAATGAATTGCCCATAAGGCAAAGGTAGACCTTGACCCTATATGGTGTTTACCTCATTCAGCTCGTATTTGAAGTCTTCCCATTCTTCAAACCTGAACTGACTTGCACCGTATATGCTAATCCCTATGAAGATGGCCAAACACAACAACCAGCTTGCGAAAATGGCCTTGAGGTTGAAGCGATAGTTGGGAATATTGAAGATAAAGCTGATAAGTAAATAAATTAAAGCCCCGACGGGAATAATCATGATCAACAAAAGCGACAACAGAAAGAACTTGGTGAGCAATGCCGATTCAAAAACTTGCGGGAGTGACATCATGCTGCCATTTATGTTCACGGTCGCGTGATCCGTCATGCCAAATATAAAAAAGGTGGTGATGGCAACTCCTCCAATAATCAGTGCAATAAGCACTGCCGATCCAAACAGCTTACCAACCCATTTAATTAATTTGGCGAAGACATCAACTATACTTTGAACTATTCCGTTTAAAGAATCGTTTTTTTTTATGTTGGTGGCCACGTTTTCCGCTTCATTTCGAATTCGCTTTGCTATTCTATCAATATCTGGAGTCTCACCTCGCATCCTATATCTGTCCTGAGCTGTCTTGGTTTCGGGCAACACAATCCAAAGAATGATATAAGGCACAATCCCGATTCCCGCAAAAATCACTAAGACAATAGCCAGTAATCTTACGATGCTTGTGTCCAGATCTAAATAGGCAGCAAGTCCGCTGCATACTCCTCCAATTACTTTGTCCTCAGAATCTCTAAAGAGCTTCTTGCCTCCGCTGTACTCGGTGTGTTCGTAGGTCGTTTCTTCTTCTGCATAACCCATTTCAGAAGGATTACCCATAAGCTCTATGGCTTCATCTACTGCTTTTTGATCAATAAAACTGTGTCCGTCTTTAATATTGGCCTCAAAGAGTTCCGCTATTCTTGATTCAATGTCTTGCAGTATTTCTTCTGCACTTTCGGTGTTTCTAAAGTGTTGATCCAGTATTTCTAGATATTTCTTTAGGGTCTGGTAGGCTTTTTCATCTATGGAAATAGCCTGACCAGCGAGATTTATATTGATGATCTTATTCATTTTTCTTTGGTAATTTTATTGACTGAGCTAGTGAGTTCTTTCCAGGTCTTTGATAGTTCGTTGATGAACAGCTGACCGGTTTCTGTAAGGGAATAGTACTTGCGTGGAGGCCCCTGATCGGACTCTTTCCAGGAATAACTCAATAATCCTGCGTTCTTAAGTCTGGTCAAGAGCGGATAGAGTGTTCCTTCAACCACGATGAGTTTTGCATCCTTTAAACTCTCAATGATGTCGGAGGCATAAACTTCACCTTTACCTATGAGAGCCAGTATACAATACTCCAGTATCCCCTTGCGCATTTGTGACTGTGTGTTTTCTAATTTCAATGTTTACGATATTGTTATGCAAATATATATCCATAAAAAGGTACTTTGCAATACAAAGTACTATAATTTTAGACTAAAACACGAAAATGAAGGATGAATGATCAGAATAAGGCAACCTATAATTCTTCATTAAACTGTTGCCCCACTAACCCCAAGGGGCAAAATACTCTTCTGAAAATGATTGACAAAATCAACACATATTAAATACGCTGTACGCAGACATTCTATACACTATCGAGCAGTTTACGGCATTTGATGCGGTGCTTTACTCCTTGCTCCAGTAGCTCGTTTCAGTTTCTAAAACCTTAATTCCATGTCTGTTATTGATTGCTTTTCGAACGCTGAGAGCAATACTTAATTCTATAAGCAGGGAGAAATCTGGGGTTTTTAATATGAGATTGCTTGCTGGACTGAATTTGCTCCATAACATCTAGGAATTCCCTTCTAGGGTTTTACATTTGCCGCTCTTAAATCATGGCAATTCTAGTTAACAAAGATTCCAAGATCCTAGTACAGGGATTCACCGGTAGCGAAGGCACCTTCCACGCCGGACAAATGATCGAATACGGCACTAATGTTGTTGGTGGCGTTACTCCGGGAAAAGGTGGTCAAACCCACCTTGATAAACCCGTCTACAATACAGTGGCTGAAGCGGTAGCTAAAACGGCTGCTGATGTCAGTATCATCTTTGTGCCTCCCCCCTTTGCAGCTGACGCCATTATGGAAGCTGCAGATGCTGGAATAAGTGTGATAGTCTGTATTACAGAAGGAATACCCGTTGCAGATATGGTCAAGGCGAAAGCCTATATCGATGACAGAGACTGTCGATTGATCGGACCCAATTGCCCTGGAATCATCACAGCAGAAGAAGCCAAAGTGGGTATTATGCCCGGATTTATTTTTAGCCCCGGTAAAATCGGTATCGTTTCCAAGTCAGGAACACTTACTTATGAAGCGGTAGATCAAATCACTAAGGCCGGACTCGGTCAAACCACGGCCATTGGTATTGGTGGTGATCCCATCATCGGCACATCAATGAAAGATGCCATCCAACTCTTTATGGAAGATGATCAAACCGAAGGCATCGTTATGATTGGCGAGATTGGTGGAAGCATGGAAGCCGAAGCCGCTCGATGGATCAAAGAACACGGCACCAAGCCCGTTGTTGGATTTATTGCCGGAGAAACCGCTCCCGCTGGCAGAACCATGGGTCATGCAGGCGCCATTGTCGGAGGAACTGAGGATACTGCAGCGGCCAAGAAGGCCATTATGCGAGAATGTGGTATCCAAGTGGTGGATTCACCAGCCGAGATCGGTAATAGAATGCTGGAGATTCTCTGAACTCTTAGCTATTCAGTATACAGTTTTTCGTAAAGAGGTAAAATCTCTTGTATTCTAAACTTAAGGGCATGCTCTTTAGCTTGCTTCTTGAACTTTTCCAGTTCTCCTTCTTTCAGGATTTTCAGGGCATTTACGGCCATATCGTCTATATCACCTACATCTGAGGTATAGCCCGTAAAACCGTCAATATTTACTTCTGGGATGCCTCCGGTATTGGAAGAGATAACGGGAACTTCACAGGCCATGGCTTCCAATGCAGCTAATCCAAAGCTTTCTGTTTCAGATGTCAATAGAAACAAGTCAGATACTGATAGAATTTCTTCAATGGCTTCTTGCTTGCCCAAAAAGGTGACCATATCACAAATCTTCCATTGGCGACAGTCGTTCTCTACGTTCATGCGTTCGGGGCCATCTCCTATCATCAGAAGCTTTGCCGGAATCTCTTTCTGAATTTGAGCAAATACCTTTAACACATCACCCACCCTTTTCACCTTTCTAAAGTTGGAGGTATGCACGATAATCTTTTCACCATTGGGTGCAATGGCCTTTTTGAAATGATCCTTTGGCATTTTATTGAAACGCCCAAAATCTATGAAGTTTGGAACAACTTGAATGTCTTTATCTATATGGAAATATTTATAGGTGTCATCCTTTAGGCTTTGTGATACAGTGGTTACTACATCTGACTGATTAATAGAATAGGAGACCACAGGCTCATAGGAGGCATCTTTGCCCACTAGGGTGATATCTGTTCCATGCAGTGTAGTTACTATGCGCACATCCTTGCCCTCAGCCCTGAGTATCTTTTTGGCCATCACGGCAGCCGTGGCATGTGGAATAGCATAATGCACATGTAAGACATCCAGTTGATGAGCTTTTACCACGTCGACAATCTTACTTGTCAATGCAATTTCATAAGGAGGATATTTAAACAGAGGGTAATTGTTTAGTGATACCTCGTGATAAAAAATATTTTCAGTAAAGTGATCCAGCCTAACAGGTTGCTCATAAGCAATAAAGTGAACTGTATGGCCTTCATCGGCAAGGGCTTTGCCAAGTTCTGTGGCTATTACGCCACTACCACCAAAAGTAGGATAACAGATAATGCCTATTCGGAGCATAATAGTGCAACAATATTAATGAAGTTTTGATGGAGGAAGAGACGATTGAGATTTTAAAAACTTATAGCTATATAACCAATTGAAAATATCAAAAAAGATATATCAAAAACCCCTTTTTAGATATTGTCTCATCACCAAAACAAGATGAGCTTTGAAGTAAGTATTCATTACTTAGTAACCTAACCTATAGTTTATCCCCTATGTTGAGAGTGCCTTCCCCGGAAGGCACTTTCTTCTTTAATGAATTTGATAAATGCCGTTCTTGATGGCATAGATGACCAAACCGGCAGTATTGACTACTTCCAATTTCTCCAGAATTCGAGTTCTATAAGAATTTATCGTATTGGGTGATAGATTGAGATCTGCGGCAATTTCTTTATTGGTGCGCTGCTCACAGATCAATTTGATGATATTGATTTCGTTTTCGCTCAGGTGTTCATGCTCCTCTTCGGTATCGTATTTGCTTCCAAACACATGCCTGGAGATTTCAGGGTTGAGATAAAAACCATGATTAACAACGGTATCTATGGCCGTTTTAAGTTCCTCAGGACTGGCTTCTTTGGGAAGAAAACCATTTGCTCCATTCTCCAGCATTTCTTGGATCAGAAAGAACTCTTTGTGCATGCTCAAGGCAAGAACAGTGGGTTCTTGCCCAAAGTGCTTTCTTATGGCTTCAACA
>JAHEKB010000313.1 GCA_024638525.1 Bacteroidota bacterium | reverse complement strand
AAACGGTAATTAAAGGAGGTAAAATGCTCAACCAGGTCGGCATTTCTTGTAGCCAATCACTCATTGAACAAAGAAAAGCTTTTTCTAAGATTGTGATGCTTGCCTCAGGTAATTCACCAGATTTTCAGATACAATATCCCAGCTGAAGCGATTGCGGGCAATGTCTAATCCTGCCTCGCCTACTTCTCTTCTAAGATGCTCAGAGCCTAAAAGTTCTATGAGTTTTGAATTAAATTCTTGCTCCGTTTTGCCCAACATAACACCTTGGCCTTCTTCAATTTCTAATCCTTCAAAGCCCACCTTAGTACATACAACGGGTAGACCCATGGCCATAGCTTCTAACACTTTATTCTGAGTCCCCGCGCCAAACCTTAACGGAGCAATTAAAACGCTAGCACTGGCGTACATTTTACTTAAGTCTGGAACAAAACCCGTTATGCTAATATTAGCCGCTGCCAATTGCTCAACTTTAGCAACGGGTCGCTGGCCGGCTATAGTCAAATGGGCATTTGGAAATTGCTCCAAGACCTTAGGCCAAAGTCTATCTACAAAATGCAGTACGGCGTCAACATTCGGGGCATAGTCCATATTCCCCGTAAAGAGCAATTGATTGTCTATAGAATAATCATGGCCCGACTGAACGTTGAAACTTTTCAAGTCTACCCCATTAAAGGAAATTTTAATATTCTCCGCCTTATGCAGTTTTTCTAAGTAGTGTTTATCTTCTCTGGAACATACCAAACTCAGGTCGTAATCTTTAATGGCTGCCTCGGCTCTAATTAAACGACTAATTTCAATTCTGTCTAGCAGACGGAAATACCAAGGCCGCTTGGTGTCTTTGCGTCTTTTCCAATAAAGCGAAAAAGCATCTGGGAGGTCCAAAACCTTAGGCCGGTTTAAGCCTTTGCTGTATTGCGACATTCTCAGGTGCTGAGTGTGAATTACATCGGCATTAAATTCGGTCAAGGCCTCTTCCAAGGCGGTATGCATTTTGGGATTTTTGAAATATGCCAGCTGTAGCGGTGTATTGCTAAACAAGGCCGGTAGACAGCGTAAAAAAGACATCCACTTGGGCTGATATACGGTTCTGATTTTACTAAAGAACGGGCTCAACTCTGGCAGATGATCCAATTCACTTTTGCTTTGGTAAAAAGTCAAGAGATAAAGCTCGTGATTCTTAGACATTCTGCGAGCCAGATTGTAAATCTTGAGTTTATCGCCCCTATAAGGGGGATATGGGAATCGATTTGCTAAAAGTAAGATCTTCACCTTCTGAGAACAAAACTAATTCGACTCTAAAACTTTAGTTCAATATATGAGTTATTTTATCAACCTTTGTCCGCCCATGAGTGAATCAAAACTACATTCTATAGAAGAAGCCATTGCCGATATTAAAGCGGGTAAAATGGTGATAGTGGTAGATGATGAAGACCGTGAAAACGAAGGAGATTTTGTTGCCGCGGCAGAATGCATGACTCCAGAAATGGTCAATTTTATGGCCAAAGAAGGCCGAGGGCTCATCTGTGTGCCTTTGACAGAAGAGCGCTGTGAAGAGCTAGAACTGGAATTAATGGTTGGGCGAAACACAGCTCAATTCGAGACACCATTTACCGTTTCTGTTGATTTGATTGGACACGGCACCACCACCGGAATAAGTGCATCAGATCGATCAAAGACCATACAGGCTTTAGTCAACCCAGATACTCCAGCAGAAGAACTGGGAAAGCCGGGACATATATTCCCATTAAAAGCAAAAACAGCCGGGGTTTTAAGAAGGGCAGGGCATACAGAAGCCTCTATTGATTTAGCGCGTTTGGCGGGCTTTAGACCAGCTGGGTGCATTGTTGAAATCATGAACGAAGACGGCAGCATGGCCAGGCTCCCCGACCTATTGAAGGTTGCCCAGAAGTTCGACATGAAAATTGTGAGCATTGCGGACTTAATTAAATTCCGTCTGGAGAAAGAAAGCTTAATAGAGCGACAAATCGAGGTAGAAATGCCTACCGACTTTGGCAATTTCAGGTTGATTGCCTATAAGCAAACCAGCAATAAAAGAGACC
>JAHEKB010000312.1 GCA_024638525.1 Bacteroidota bacterium | reverse complement strand
AGCTTCTGATCTGGAACAGGCCGAGCACATTTATGCAGATCTTGCTGTATTTGGTTCGTCAAATCACATTTTTCTTTGGAAGGATTCTTTTCGCCGGCCTTTAGACCGTGAAAGACCAGATAATGCGCGCATTCAATCCAGAGCTTCGGTCTTAGATGCTCTGAGCGATAGAACAGATAAGGTTATTCTAGTTAGTTATCCTGAGGCCTTGGCAGAAACGGTGATTAGGGAAGAAGATTTTGATCACAATAAATTGGTTTATAAGGTAGGGGAACAAATGGATTTGGACCTGCTCTTTGAACTGATGGAAGATTTTCATTTTGAACGAGAAGATTTTGTTTACGAAGCGGGCCAATACGCCTTAAGGGGAGGCATAATTGACCTTTACTCCTTTGCCAGTGAATTGCCAGTGCGCATAGAATTGGATGGTAGAAGCATAGAATCAATTAGGGAATTTGATCCTATTTCTCAGCTGTCTACTCGGCGACTTCACCGCTGTTCTGTTGTGCCCAATGTTCAAAAAAAGGCAGCCAATGCAGAAAGTAGTTCCATTTTTGCTTATCTGGAAAAACAGCCACTAGTATTGGCTTGGGACTTGCCCTATGCCATGAACAAACTGGCTAAGGGCCTTCAAAAGATTGAAGATCTGGAAGACGAATTTTCATTCTTGAGCTACGATCAGATTAAGTCAGATTTGGCATCGGCTAAAGTGGTGGAATTTAGTCAGCAACGCTTTTTTAATCCTCCATTAAAAGTAGCATTTGAACAAAGCCCTCAACCGCCGGTAAACAAAAACTTTAAACTATTAATTGAACAGTGGAAAGCGCACGAAAGTGCGGGATATTTAGTGCCTGTTTTTTCCGAAAGCAGAAAACAAATAGAGCGTTTGGAAAGCATTTTCGAAGACTTGGGGGCTGGATTAAAGATACAAGCCATATACAAGAATTTAAGCCAGGGCTTTATTGACCACCAATTAAAAATTGCTTCTTATACCGAGCATCAGGTTTTCAACCGCTATTATAAAGCGCGCCAGGCCAAGGCAGTGAATTCAGCGGCCATAACCCTTAAAGACCTCAAGAATTTAAAACCCGGAGACTATGTGGTGCATATGGATCACGGCATTGGCCAATTTCAGGGCCTTCAGAAAATGGAGATGGGGGGTAAAATTCAAGAAGCCGTAAGAATTCGCTATAAGAACAACGACCTGCTCTATGTGAACATTGGTTCGCTCTACAAGATTTCAAAGTTTAAAGGCCAAGAGGGGCAAGAACCTAAACTAAACAGATTGGGTTCAGAGGCCTGGAAAAAGCTCAAGTCTAAAACCAAGAAGAAGGTAAAAGACATAGCCCGCGATTTGATCAAACTATATGCCGAGCGAAAAAAAGCAAAAGGCTATAGTTTTTTACCCGACTCCTATTTGCAGACCGAACTGGAGGCGAGCTTTATGTACGAAGACACGCCAGACCAGGCCAAGGCTACAGATGATGTAAAGAAAGACATGGAAAGTCCAAATCCCATGGACAGGCTCATTTGTGGCGATGTGGGTTTTGGCAAAACAGAGGTAGCCATACGGGCTGCTTTCAAAGCCGTCTGCGATAGCAAGCAAGTAGCTGTTTTGGTTCCAACTACCATTTTGGCCCAGCAGCACTATCACACGTTCAGAGACCGCTTGGAAGATTTTCCGTGCAAAGTGGATTATATCAACCGTTTTAGAACCACTAAGCAACAGAAAGCGACATTAGACAAGTTAGAAAAGGGAGAAATAGATATTATAATAGGTACCCACCGCTTGCTCAATAAAAAGATAAAGTTCAAGGATTTGGGACTTTTGGTGGTAGACGAAGAACAGAAATTTGGAGTGAGTTCTAAAGAGCGATTAAAAGCCTTGAGAACCAATGTAGATACACTTACACTCACCGCTACGCCTATACCCAGAACATTGCATTTCTCTTTAATGGGTGCCAGAGACCTGAGCATTATTCAAACACCGCCGCCTAACAGAAGGCCCGTGCAAACCGAGGTGCATGTATGGAACAACGAACTGATTCAAGAGGCAGTAGA